>JAISAD010000111.1 GCA_031266895.1 Bacteroidales bacterium | reverse complement strand
GCTTTAACCACTAATTTTATAAATTGACAATTTCCTATTAAATACCGCCGCCACATTCTTCCGGGCTCTTGAATAAACCGGAAAGACCACTCTAATCCCGTTTTTTGCATCCAGCGGGGTGCTCTTTTGGTAATGCCTGCAATTACATCAAAAGAACCTCCCACACCCATGGTGAAATTTACTTTGTTTAATATGTCTTTGTGACTATCCACAAATATTTCCTTTTTGGGTGAACTGATTGCCACAAACAGTATGTTTGCTCCGCTTTCGCCGATTTGTCGGGCAATTGATTCTTCCTCGTCTTGCATATAGTAGCCGTTCCGGTAGCCGGCAATAATTTCAGGGCTGTATGTTGAGGCGTACATAGCGGTTACCCGGTGCACGACTTCTTCCTTTGCCCCAAAGAAGAAGCATTTATAACCTTTCTGATGAGCCAATGCTACCAGGTTTCCCATTAAATCAATACCGGCAACCCGCTCCGGCAAATGTTTTCCTAAAAGCCGCGCTGCCCAAACTATGCTCTGTCCGTCGGCATTGATTAAATCACAATTGACCACGCTATCATACAGTTTTTTGTCCTTTTGCATGGCAACCACTTTTCCCGCATTGATGACCGCATGTTGAATATGGTCGTTGTTTTGAATGCAATTATCCACTAATTGAACGGTTTGTTGCATCGTAACAGCAGCAACGGGAATGGAAAGAAAATCGATCGAAGGAAGTTGTTTCATTTACTTTGTGTATTTAGTTTGTTTAATATATAATGGCTGTAGGCAAGAAACATCCATGCCTGAATCCATCGGATATAATTTATTTTTACCGTGTAATATTTTTGTTTGTAGTAGTAAAAATATCCTCTTTTTTTGTTGCGCATATTTTCCTGACTCCAATGCAATACTTGATCTATTAATTCTTTGTTTTCTTTAAACTTTCCTGTTTTGGATAAAGTAATAATCAACTGTGCCGTGTTATGCATATCAATAGGATAGCGGGAGCTATTGTAGTATTTGGGCGTTCCGTCTTTTTCAAAAAAAGTTTTTAAATAGTGATCTAATCCTTTCTCAAAATGACTTGCAAAACTGTTGTCTCCACTGATTGCCTGATAAGTATATATACACTCCAAATTATATCCTGTATGAAAGTTATCTATCCATTGATGAAACGGCAAAGGACTGTATGCCCATGCGCCATTTTCCTGTTGATGCTTGCAGACAAAAGCAATCGCTTTCTTTGATTCTTCCAGAAGAATGGATTCTTTTGTACAGGCATACACCCTGCACAGCAACCGGCATCCCAGCAGGGAGGCGTTAAATACCTGCGTTTTATCAACGGGACTGTAAGAAAACGCAAAATCGCCTTGAGCATCATACGTCCGGAATAAATCGGCAAGAATAAAATTGCAGGTGGCACGGGCCGTTCTCAGTAATTTCTCATCGTGCAAAATTTCATACGCATCTAATAATGCACAGGCAATGTACGAACTGACTACTACGCTTGGCGTTCCTTTGGGCTGAAAGAATGCTTTTGCCTGCCAGTCGAAATGATATCCCCAACAAACACCGGAATATCCCTCGCTTTGGCAAGCATTTATTTTATCAATTAAGTAATTTATTTTTCCCAAATATTCTTCCTTTTTTTCTGCTTTATACAAGTTGCAATATCCCGATAAAAATAGCCCCAAGCCTTTGGGATTATAGTCTTTCTTCACACCAAATAATGGACGGAAATTCACAGGGTTTCGCTTAAAGAATTGAAGCCACGCCAAACGGCATAACCTGTTGTTACGAATATAAGGTAGCGCCTGAAAGAACTTGGAGTTAAGCCCGTCGAAAGGGTCGTAGCCTTTGAAGGCTTCCTGTTCACAGGCAGTACGCAGTTGATTAAAATATTTTATTATTTGGTTGTCCTGTTTCATTTATTCAAAATTTTACGGGAACTCCACCCTCTTGAATGGATTTAATAATCGCGAATGTGGCTGTGGTAACGGCAAAAATCTGCTCCATCGGGATAGGCGACACGCCATTCCGAAGTCCTTTCATAAATTCTGCCAGCATCGTTTTCTGTCCTTTATCCTGGGAAGACAGTTTAAGTCTCTGAGGCTTCCCTTTGCCATAAATTTTTCCTTCTTTAAAATCATTGATTATGGCTGTAGTTCCTGAAGCGTACACTTCAACATATTCTTTTTTCAATGCTTTGGAGCCATTGGCGTAATAGGCTATTACGCCGGAAGAGCCATTCTCAAATTCAAGGAGAATATTCACCGTATCATTCAATCCATGGTGGTCGTTAAGCGCCGAAGCCATTGCTTTTACAGGCAGGCTTCCACACAGGTATGTCATCATATCAATAAAATGACAAACTTCCCCGATAATACGCCCACCTCCGGTTTTTATATCTTGTATCCATGAATCGGGAGGGATAGCGCCTGCGTTGATTCTATAAATCATCGACATTTTTCCCTCTCCTATTTTCTTTTTAATCATTGCGGCATGAGGAGAAAAACGGCGGTTAAAACCAATCATTACCGATTTGCCTTTTTCTTCGCATAATGATTTTATTTGTTCCAATTCTTCCACATTTAAACAAAGCGGCTTTTCGACGTATATATTCTTACCGTTTTCCAATCCTTTGATGACATACGCGGCATGGGAATCGTGGCGGGTTGCAATAAAAAGCGTATTGATATCAGGATTTTTAAGAATGTCATCTTCATTAGAGGTGCAAAATTCAAATTGAAAACGTTCGGCAACCCGCTTAGAAGTCGTTCCCGAATTGGTAATTACCCCTTTTCTTACAATATCAGGGTCTTTTGGTAAATTAGGCAGAAGACTTCCCTGTGCGTAGCTTCCCGCCCCGATGAAAGCCAAATTAATTTTACCGGTTTTTTCACCTGTATGGACAATTAATTTTTTTCGCTGGTGCGATTTCGCCGTATTATATTTTAATACGATTCCTAAAAACGGCTCACTGTGCGTCAACACAATATCGTAGGCTTTTGGCGCATCGTCAAAGTCAAAAACATGCGTAGTAAGATACGATAAATCAAT
>JAISAD010000049.1 GCA_031266895.1 Bacteroidales bacterium | reverse complement strand
CATGAACCAATTTGGTACTATAATTTTGAGTATGAAGAAGAGCTGAAGCGCGGCTACGAAGGGCATGAAGATTTGATTAGACTCGGAAAACTCAATGTAGAGGTTAAAAATAGAGAACTCTATTTTACGATTGGAACAGAAGAAATTGAACCTCAATCTATTGCAATTTTATTCAATAATGAATTGAAACAGCACGCTACCCGTTCTTCATTTTTCAACTGCCTGAAAAATGCAGCTGAACAATTTATCGTCAAAAGAAATGGAAAAACCGAAGTAATTGCCGGCTATCCGTGGTTTGGCCGCTGGGGACGCGACACCTTTATTTCGTTACCCGGCCTCACGCTATCACTCAATAAGCCAGAATTATGCAAAGAGATTATGGACAACATGCTGCATGAAATGTCGCAAGGCCTTTTCCCCAACATTGGAGCGGGCGAGCAAGCGAGCTATAATTCGGTAGATGCATCACTCTGGTTTATCCGTACCCTGCAACAATACGCCTACTTTACCAAAAGTAAAAAGCAAATTTGGAAAGAGTATGGACAGGCATTACAAAAAATTTTGAACGCCTACCGCAACGGCTCCCTTTACAATATTAAAATGCTGCCCAATGGCCTTATTCATGCCGGCAGCGATGAGGTGGCACTCACCTGGATGGACGCTGTAGTGAATGGCAAACCCGTAACACCGCGCACCGGTTGTCAAGTTGAAATTAACGGATTGTGGTACAATGCCATACAATTTTGCATGGAGATGGCAACTTTGGACAAATCTCACGATTTTATATCTCAATGGGAGCCAATAGTTAAGCATTTTCCGACTGTTTTTAAAGATATTTTTTGGTCGAAGGAGCGAGGTTATCTTGCCGATTATGCTAACGGACAGTACAAAAACTTTCAGGTGCGACCCAATATGATGCTAATTACCTCTCTGCCTTACTGCCCGGTCAGCGAAAAAATAAGACAGCTCATCCTGCGAAAAACCATTAAAGAATTGCTAACCCCCAAAGGCATTCGCACACTGTCGCCTAACGACCCCGATTATAAAGGGCACTATGGTGGAAATCAGGCAGAACGCGATGCAGCCTATCATCAGGGAACAGTTTGGCCGTGGCTGCTTGCCCCATTCGCCGAGGGAATGCTAATGGTATATGGCAAAACCGCCATCCCAATGATTGAAAAATGTCTCTACAATTTTGAACCGTGCATGAAAGATTATGGCATTTCAACAATCTGTGAAATCACAGACGGAAATCCGCCCTACCGCCCCAACGGATGCATCTCACAAGCATGGAGTGTGGCGGCAGTGTTATGGATAAAATATTTACTTGATAATCATAAATTGAAGAAATTATGAAAGTGCTTATGTTTGGGTGGGAGTTTCCGCCCCATATTGCCGGAGGATTAGGAACGGCTTGCTACGGCCTTACGAAAGGGTTGACACAACATAATGTAGAGGTGATTTTTGTAATGCCCAAAACATTTGGCGATGAAGACCAAAGCCGAATTAAGATTATTAATGCTTCCGAAGTAGAATTTGACGCCCGCTACTGGAAAGAACATCTCTTTGAGCATCAGGTTTCCTTTATCGAAATCAACTCGCAACTGGTGCCTTACATCGGGTTAGATGACTACTACCACATTATCAATCAGCTGAAAAGCGATGTTTTTCAATCTGCCGAAAGTGGTCAAAAACTGCGTTATCAATTTTCAGGCAGGTACTCCGAAAATCTGCTTGTCGAAGTACAGAATTATGCCCTTGTAGCGGCAGAATTAGCACACACTCAAACCTTCGACATTATCCATGCACACGACTGGCTTACCTATAAAGCCGGTATTGCAGCGCAGCAAATCAGCGGAAAACCGTTAGTTGTGCACGTACATGCTACCGAATTCGACAGGTCGGGCGAGCATAATATCAATGACATTGTTTATGCTATGGAACGCGAGGGAATGTTGGCTGCAGATGCAGTATGCGCAGTGAGTGATTTCACCCGCCATATCATAATTGAAAAGTACGGAGTGCCTGAAGAAAAGGTTTTTACTCTCCATAATGCTGTTGAATTCGGGAATAAAGAGATTAAACGCACCCGCCCGCTTAAAGAGAAAATTGTAACTTTTTTAGGACGGGTAACTTTTCAAAAAGGACCGGAATATTTTGTAGAAACAGCGAAGAAAGTGCTGAAGTATGATAATAATGTGCGCTTTGTGATGGCTGGTGATGGCGATCAAATACAGCATATTATCGAATATGCTGCCGAATCGGGCATTGCCGACAAATTTCATTTTACCGGTTTTTTGCAGGGCGACGATATCGAAACACTGTTCGGGATGAGCGATGTATATGTAATGCCCTCCATATCAGAACCTTTCGGAATTTCGCCCTTAGAAGCAATGAGTGCCGGCGTGCCGGTTATCATATCTAAACAATCGGGGGTTTCAGAAATACTGCAATACGCCATAAAGGTTGATTTTTGGGATGTGGACGCTATGGCCGACGCAATATGGGGAATTTTGCACTACCCTGCTCTGTCGGAAATGTTTAGCGCCTGTGGCAAACAGGAAGTACACCAGCTGCAATGGGCAAATACTGCCGCCAGGTTAAAAGAAATTTACAAACAGCTACTTCATTTATAATAACTTAAATTTGATGTATCATGAAAAATATTTGTTTCCACTTTCAAATAAATCAGCCGTATCGTTTACGAACTTACCGCTTTTTCGACATCAATAAAAATCATGACTATTTTGATGATTTCCAAAACAGTTATTTAACCAATCGATTAGCCGAAAGATGTTATTTGCCTGCCAATGAAATGCTTGGAAAGCTCATTAAAGCATGTCCCGAAGCAGCATTTAGCTTTAGCATTGCCGGCAGTTCGCTCAAGATGTTTGAAACCTATTGTCCACAGGTGATCGACAGTTTTAAAGAGCTGTTTAAAACCGGTCGTGTGGAATTTACCGGCAGCACGTTGACCCACAGTCTCGCCTCGCTGCACAATAAAAGCGCCTTTCTGGAGCAGGTACGTCTGCAAGAGACGCTGTTGAAGCAATTTTTTGATGTGAAACCGTCTTCTTTCTGCAACACTGAAATCATATATTCCGACGAAATGGGAGAGTGGCTGCATGAAGCAGGCTACACAGTGGTGCTTACAGAGGGGGCCAAACATATTTTGGGCTGGAAAAATCCGGGATATCTCTACTGCAATCCATTTTGCACGGAACTGAAGCTGTTGTTGCGCAACTATCAACTGAGCGATGACATTACCCTGCGCTTTGAAGACAAAAGCTGGGATCAATATCCACTGACAGCCAAGAAATATGTGGATTTTCTCAACGGAATTGACCATACTGCCCCCTATCTCAATCTCTACATGGATTATGAAACCATAGGCGAAATACACCCCAAAGAAAGTGGAATTTTCGACTTTTTCGACACGCTTATCCATCTTTTGACCGCCTCGAAAAATTACCGGTTTATCCTGCCCTGTGAAGTAGAAAAATCGCAGGAAAAAATATCTACCATGCACGCTCCCTGGCCTATCTCCTGTTCGGGAGAAGAGAAAGATACAGCCGAATGGCTGGGAAACGAGATGCAACAGGAGGCTTTTGAACAACTTTACAAACTCGAACCGCTGTATCTCAACTCTACCAATGCGGAAGCTAAAAAGAACTGGCTGCGCCTGCAGGCTGCTGATCATTTCCATTTTATGTCAACCAAATGGCTGCCTCAAAGCGCTGTAAAACGTAATTTTGATGTCTATCCTTCGCCCTACAAGGCTTTTATCAATTTCATGAATGTACTAAATGACGTGAAAATAGAGCTGGAAAAATAGTGTTTTTTAAATGGAGTGCAATTAATTATTATCCAATTTGATAAAAATAAAGAGCATGGCGGTAAAAGCTAAAATGGACGTACCTCCGTAGCTGATAAAGGGCAAGGGAATGCCTATAATGGGCAGAATGCCAATAGTCATGCCGATATTGATGGCAAAATGGAAAAAAAAGAGGCCGGCAATGGCATAACCGTAATAGTGCACAAAAGGATTTCGCTGCTTTTCGGATAACACTATTATTCTGATGATTAATAACATAAATATGGCAACCAGCACTAAACAGCCCACAAAACCGAATGTTTCGGCAATGCCGCAAAAAATAAAATCGGTGCTTTGCTCCGGAACAAAATTAAGCTGCATTTGTGTACTGCGCTGAAATCCTTTCCCCATGAAACCGCCTGAACCGATAGCTATTAGCGACTGGTTGAGGTTAAAATCGGCTCCCTTAGGATCTGACGATTTGCCCAGAATGGAGTCAATCCGTTGCTTTTGATGTACTTGAAATATATTATTATAGAGTATATTAACTGCAAATACAAAAATCACAGAGGCGATAAGAATGTAAAGATTACGCAGCATTTTTCTCTTATTTTTTCGCTGAAAATACCAGAAAATCAAAAAGACGGTAAGCAGTGCTCCAATAGTATAAATTTCGTTAAACAGCAGGGTAAAAATAAAAATAAAAGCGACCATAATGCCGATAATGAGGAAATTGGTACTTAATCCTTCTCGATAAAAGAGGATAATAAACGAGAGAAAAACAAGCGCCGATCCGGTGTCGTGTTGCAAAAAGGTTAAAATAATGGCTACCCCTATAAGCAACGAAGCATAAAGCCAGATATTCTGGCGCTGCCGTTCGGTTTTGCTGTCAGAAAAGAATTTGGCCAGCGACAATGCCGTAGCCAGCTTCATGAACTCTACCGGCTGCATGGAGAATGCGCCAATTCTTATCCACGCCCGCGCTCCCGAAATTTCGGGAGCAACGAAAAGCACGATCACCATAATCAGCAGGCAAAACCCATAAAAATAGTGGGCATAACTGTATATCAGCTTATTGTCAATAAGCAGCAATATCAGGATTTCGAGGAGTGATACTCCAATCCAAATCAACTGTCGTCCAAAGGGTTTATGCAGGGTAAAAACATCGAAAGCAGCATCCTTATCATAAGCGGAAGCATAAATGGCAAACCAGCCTATTGTCACCAGCAGAATGTAATAGACAATGAGCTGAATGTCGTAGCTTTTGGAACTGTTTTTTACGGCTGTTAATGTCATTTTAGTATAATTTTAAAAGCATCATGCTCTCTTCCAAATCCTTACGTTCTATTTTCCGATTCAGATAATACTCCATCACAAGGCTGGCAATAGGAGTAGCTACCGTCGCTCCCCAGCTGCCATTCTCGACCAGCACAAAGACCACAATTTGAGGATTGTCAACCGGTGCAAAGCCCGAAAACACGGAATGATCCTTGCCATGCGGATTTTGTGCCGTACCTGTCTTGCCCGCCACCGAAATTCCCCTAATCTGCGCCCTTCGTGCCGTACCGGCCTGTACCGCCATTACCATCCCCCGTATAATGGGGTCAAAATATTGCTTGTCTATCCTGGAATCAATAACCTCATCATAGCGGGTGTTGGCATGTTCTTTTTCCCCTATCGCTTTGATTATATGAGGCTTAATATAAAAGCCCTTATTAGCTACAATAGCCATCAGGTTGGCCATTTGCAGTGGCGTAGTACTCACTTCGCCCTGCCCAATGCCCATCGAAACAATGGTATTGCCATTCCAGCGTCCTCGATATTTTTTGTTAAAAAAATCAACGCTCGGAATAATTCCCGCAGACTCATAAGGCAAGTCTGTGCCAAACCGCACGCCAAAGCCCATTTGATTGATGTAGTTTTTCCAAACCTGGTAGCCCTCTTGCGTAGAGCCATACTTTCTATTGGATACAATATTATAAAAAGTTCTGCAAAAATAGGAGTTGCACGAATATTGCACCGCTGCCACCAAATTGGTAGCGCCGGCATGGTGACATGCTATGGTATGGTTGCCTACGCGATAGCCGCCGTTGCAGTTATATATGGTAGAAGCGGTTAGTATTTTCTCCTGTTCGGCAATCAAGCCATTGGCCAATTTGAATGTAGAACCCGGCGGGTAAATTGCAATGAGCGCCCTGTTGAAGAGCGGCAACTGCACCGTATCGCGCATCAGCTCCGCAAACGCCTTGCTGCGGCCACTCCCTACCAGCAGATTGGGGTCGTAGCCCGGACTGGAAACAATGCACAAAATTTCGCCGGTGGCTGGCTCTATGGCCACAATACTGCCCCGCTTATTCTTCATCAGCTCCTCGCCGTAGCGTTGCAGTTCCAGATCAAGAGTACTCCAAAGCGACTGTCCTGCCCATGCCGCCCTGTCCTGGCTTCCGTTATCATAGCTGCCCTGCTCGCGATTGTGCACATCTACCAGCACTACACGCTGCCCCTTTATGCCCCGCAACTCTTTCTCGTAAGCCTTTTCAATGCCGCTCAATCCCGTATAGTCTCCCATTCTGTAATAGGGATCTTTTTCCAATATATTGTTATCGACCTCGCCCACATAGCCTAAAATGTGAGCGGCAACAGGATGAGGATACTTTCTTAATGTACGGTTTTGGATGTAAAAACCGGGAAACTTAAACAATTTTTCCTGCAAATAGCTATAGTCTTCTTTTGAAATCTGCGCATAGACCAGCGAGGGCAACATCGAAGAGTAATTAAAGGCTTTGTTAATCTGTTTCAACAAGTCCTCTGTGCTAATGTCAAGAGTGCGGCACAAGTCGGCAGTGTCGAAAGTTCGCATTTCCTTAGGCACTACCATTAAATCATAAGAGGCTTCATTATAGACTAATAGAGAATCCCGGCGATCGTAAATCAGGCCGCGTGCCGGATGGTCGGTCAGATAACGCATGGCGTTTCTTTCTGCCGATTTTTCATACGACTTATCAATAATCTGCAAATGGAAGAGCTTAATCACATAAATCAGGACAATGAGCAGCATAGCACCCATAATGATAAATTGCCGTTTTTTCAGGCCTGACAAGTCCATTATTGATTACGGTTACAGAGTTTAAGCGTTAAATTGTGCAGGGTTTCTTTCGCGGGCGAATCCGAATGAATCAGGACAAGTTGCGCGATGGCCTTATCCACATAGCTTTGCATGACCTGCTCGGTCTCCTTTTTTATTTCCAAAGCGTCAAAAATAGCCTTAACAGCATTATATTTTTCTTGAAAATCAAAATCGGTACTGCCAAAATAGTGCTGCAGCTTTGCTCTTTGCGCCTCATCGGCCTTTTCGAGGGCAACAATGTAGAGGTAAGTCTTTTTATTATCCCTGATATCGCCACCGCAAACTTTGCCAAACAGCGCCTTATCGCCATATACATCAAGAATATCGTCCTGCAACTGGAAAGCCATTCCGAGATTGATGCCAAAATCGTAAATTCGGTTGCAGTCAGCAGCGGCAGCACTGGCATGCAGCGCACCAGCCTTGAGGCAGCCTGCCAGCATCACGGCCGTTTTCAGGCGTATCATGTCAAGGTAGGCCTCTTTGGAAACAGAGTCGGCCGTTTCAAAATCGAGATCATACTGTTGTCCTTCGCAAATTTCAACAGAAGTACGGGCAAAAAGCCGGCACATTTCAATCAGAGTTTCGGAAGAGCAGGGCGTTTTCAGAAGTTCCTGAAATGCCATCGTAGCTAACGCATCGCCTGCAAGAATTGCTATGCTGCTGTTCCATTTTTTATAAACGGTAGGCTTGCCTCGCCTGAGAGGAGCATTATCCATAATATCATCATGAATAAGCGTAAAATTGTGCAGCATTTCAAAAGCCGCCGCAGGATAGAGAACTGTTTTCGGATTGCCGCCAAACAGCTCATTAGCCTGCATGACTAAATAGGGACGTATGCGTTTTCCGCCCTGTGTAAGAACGTAATGCACAGGCTCATAAAGATTGAGCGGAAGCTGTCCCCCGATAAGGGTTTCAAAATGAGATTCTAACTGTTTCAAAACGCTATTATTTTACGGGTTTACCTGTTTATTTATGCTCATTTTCAAAATATTGATTTCGGCTCTGGTGAGGAAACGCCAGTGGCCGCGCGGCAGGTCTTTTTTAGTAAGGCCGGCAAATACTACGCGATCGAGCTTCTCTATTTCGTAGCCCAGCGATTCGAAAATGCGGCGCACAATGCGATTTCTGCCCGAATGAATGGTAATGCCCAGCTCCCTTTTCGAGTCTCGAACATAGTCGAGTTCATCGGGCTTAATAAGCCCGTCATTTAACTTTAGCCCCTCTTTAATCGCTTGAAAATCGCTGTTCGTCAAGTTCTTATTCAACCCTACATGGTACATTTTTCTAACAAGATGGCTTGGATGGGTCAATTTTTTTGTCATTTCGCCATCGTTGGTAAAGAGCAGCAGGCCGGTTGTATCCCGATCAAGACGTCCCACAGGATATATGCGCTCCGAGCAGGCATTTTGCACCAGCTGTATTACATGAGGGCGGTCGCGATCATCATCGGTTGTCGTTATATAATCCTTCGGCTTGTTGAGCAGCAGATAGACCGGTTTTTCGCGCTGCAGCACCTTGTCGCCGTAGCGAACCTCGTCAACAGACAATACTTTGATGCCCAATTCGGTAACTGCTTTGCCATTTACAGTGATAGCGCCGGTTGCAATCAGCATATCGGCATCGCGCCGCGAGCATATACCGGCATTGGCAATATATTTGTTAAGGCGTACAGGGCCATACTGCTCTTCAACCTTTAAAGAGAGTACTTTTTGGCGTTTGGGCGTTTGACGTCCTTCCCGTTCCCGCCTGGCCACAATTTCCGACAAAATAGGCGATTCGGCCGTAATGTCTCGGCCTCGGCGCTTAGGCCGTTCGTCCTGCGACGCCACCGGCGACTTACGGAAAGGGCGTCTGCCTGCAGCAGCAGCACGGCGTGGCTGGCCATCCCGCTCTTCCGACTTGAAGCGACGAGGCCTGTTTCCTCGCTCCTCATCCTGCGACACTACCGGCGATTTACGGAAAGAGCGGCCACCTGCAGCAGCAGCACGGCGCGGCTTGCCATCCCGCTCTTCCGACTTGAAGCGCCGAGGCCTGTTTCCTCGCTCCCCGTCCTGCGACGCCACCGGCTCTTTACGGAAAGAACGTCCACCTGCAGCAGCAGCACGGCGCGGCTTGCCATCCCGCTCTTCCGACTTGAAGCGCCGAGGCTTGTTTCCTCGCTCTTCGTCCTGCGACACTACCGGCGATTTACGGAAAGAGCGTCCGCCTGCAGCGGCAGCAGCACGGCGTGGCTTGCCATCCTGCTCTTTTGATTTGAAGCGGCGAGGCCTGTTTCCCTGCTCTTCATCACGCATTTGAGATCCCTTTTTTCTATATCCTCCTGCACTCTTAACACCCGATCGGACTGTTTTTTCAGGTCTTTTGGCATTAAAAGTACGTTTTTTGGGAGATTCTGACATAATTCTATTTTTATAACAATTTATATTTCAACTCATTACATCAAATCGTAATGAGCGCACAAAAGTACAAAAAAAAACAACTGCAAAGCCGCCTTACCGCAAGGCCGGCTTGTATTTGGATTTTGTAAGCATTTCCTGATACTGCACGCTTCTCATCATCTCGGCCAAGCCGATTTCAGGATGGTTTTCCATATATTTTCTGATGATTTGCCAGCCAATAAAAGCGCCCATCCGTCCCGGCGCATCGCTGTTAAACGGCTTGGTAAACGGAGCATCTTCACAAAAGTTACGCGCCACCTTGTCATCCTTGCTAAACAGCAGATCCTTTTCAATAATATAGCGCCATACCTCACTCTGATTGGCCTCTGCCCACGCCCATTGCGCTTCGCTGTAGCCTATAATGTCGGCAGGCAGGCGCGAGGGAAACATCAGCTCGGTAAAATAGAGCTTCTTGCCCTCGTGAAGCATGTTTTCCAGCAGCGAAACTCTTGTCTCTTCCGGCAGATAGCTGTAAACCAGCGACTTTTCGAAACAATCAATCGCCATATATTTCCTGTCGCACCGTGCCATCACATATTTGGGCATGCCCGACTGTGCGTACATCTTGAAATCGGCTCCCAAATAGTGGTCCAGCTGTATAAAAAGGCTGCTGTCGAAACCAAAAACCGAAGGCATTTCAAAATCAAGACCGGGCACCATCGTAAAAACGGCAGGAAGCCACGCCTCGGGAAAATAGTGCAGATAGTAGCCAAAAGCCTCCGTAAGCTCATCATGTAAAAAGTTTAAATCGGGATATTTTTGAACAGTAGCCTGATAAATCTCGGTGATAACCCCGTCGTCAAGATAGGCACGCAATCGGGCAAGCATTTGCGGATTCTGCCACACATTTTCGGCAATCAGCTGGGAAGGATAGATGTGCGAAAGGCGTTCAATGCCGGTTGCCAAACTGTCGCGATTCAATTCAAACAGCGCCTTTTCATAACGATGAATCGAGAAGTGCATCCGCTTTTGCACCTCCGACAGTTCACTTCTTTTTACTTTATATTTCCGACTGTTTTTCTCTTCTCCACGATAATTTTTTACCAGAGCAATAGCTGTTACAGCAGCTGCAACAGCCAAAATAGATGCGGCCCAAACAAGCCAGGTTTTTCGTTTCATATTAAAATGCTTTTTCGCTGCAAAAATAGTAAAATTAGCAAAAGCAGCGAAATGCGGGACTGCCCGAGACATAATAAACCTCGCCTGACTTTGCTGCATTCCCTACACAGCAGGGGAAAAAAGCCGGCTTAAGGAGAGCGATGAATTTCCATAGTGACGGAAGTAAATTTCCATAGTGATGGAAGTTTTGCTGCGTCACTATGAAAAAATATTTCCATCGTGATGGAAATTTACGTGCGTCACTATGGAAATTTACCTCCGCAGCGATGGGAGCTTATCCGCATTGCGTTCCAAGGATGCGTTTAAAAATCAAAAAGAAAAAAATGACAAAATAAACGCGCCTATTTAAAAAAAATGTATTTTTGCATCTTAATTAATCACAATAAAAAACAGGACGTGAAAAAGAAAAAACAACTCTTATTTTTGGCAATAGCCATCAGCACTGCCCTTTTAGCGGCCAGGTGTACAAAACCAAAAACCTACTACTTAGAACAGGAAACCAAAGACTACTGCCTCTTTGATGTGGGGAGCTACTGGATTTTTCAGGATTCGGCAACCTTGAAAACGGACAGCCTTGTGATAACAAAAGTAACGCGAGAGATGGTACCGGTATGTCCTGAGTGTGGAGAAGATTTGGAAGTGTACGATATTTTATATGCTTATTTCCAAGAAGATACCAGCATATTAATGTATGGAATGTTAAGGTGTCATACCGGTGATTCTCCTGATGATTTTAGTGTCCTTCCCTATCAATCTGTTTATACTGACAAACCTGTCGGAACAGGTTCATATAAAGCTTATTATGAGTCCTATTCCATAGCTAATTTTACATATTCCGATGTTAAAGAATTTTCATTAGAAAGGTATGGACTTGATATGTTTTTCGCAAAACATATTGGCTGTATTCGCTTTGAAATAAATACAAATGAAACGGATACAGTATATAATTTAATCAGATACAATATTAAACCATATAATAAATAGAAGTATGAAAAAGAAAAAACAAATCTTATTTTTGGCAATAGCCATTAGCACTGCCCTTTTAGCGGCCAGGTGTGCAAAACCAGCAAAATGCTACTTAGACCAGGAAACCAAAGACTACCTCCTTTTTGATGTGGGCAGCTATTGGATTTTTCAGGATTCGGCAACCTTGAAAACGGACAGCATCGTGATTACAGATATTCGATACCATATTACGCATGCGGTTTCCGAAGGAGGAAATGAAATAGAAGCATACTCCATAGACTACGCTTGCTTTTATGAAGATACCAATGTATTAATAACAGGGAATTTGTATAGTGGTTGCGGTACTGATAATTTTAAAGTGGACTTTCTACGTAATTATTTTGCTTATGTCAGTGGCAATGTGGGATATATAGGAGCCGGTGTAGGATATGAAAACTATTATCACTCTTATATGGCAGGCAATTGCATGTACAATGATGTTAAACAATTTGGATCGTTTTCTATGCAACAAGGACAAACCCATAAAATATTTTTTGCAAGACATATAGGTTTTATCAGAGATAAAACGGTTACAGATACAATACCTTTCACATCCAATTTAATCAGATATAATGTTAAACCATATAATAAATAGAAGTATGAAAAAACAAAAACAACTCTTATTTTTGGCAATAGCCATCAGCACTGCCCTTTTAGCGGCCAGGTGTGCAAAAATAGAAACCTACTACTTAGACCAGGAAACCAAAGACTACCTCCTCTTTGATGTGGGCAGCTACTGGATTTTTCAGGATTCGGCAACCTTGAAAACGGACAGTATTGTGGTTACAAGTATTAAACACCGTATTATGCATCCGATTTCTGAAGGACAAGATGAAGTAGAAGTATATTATATAGATTATACTTGTTTTGACAAAGATACCAATTGGCTAATAAATGGAATGTTAGGAAGCCATGCCAGCGATTTGCCTGATGATTTTAGTACTCTTCGCTATAGATTTATTTATACTGGCGGACCTGTCGGAACAGGTACATATAAGGCTTATTATGAGACCTATTCCATAGCCAATTTTATATTTTCTGACGTTAAAAAGTTTTCTTATTATGGATATGAAATATTTTTCGCAAAACATATTGGCTGTATTCGCTTTGAAATAAATACAAATGAAACGGATACAGTATATAATTTAATCAGATATAATGTTAAACCATATAATAAATAGAAGTATGAAAAAGCAATTATCTTTAATTATTTTAGGCATTGCCCTGTTATTGGGCAGTGTATCGGCGCACAATAGCGACACTTTGTACAGCTGCGCCCACCACTCCACCTGCTGGGGCGAACTGGTCAGCACAGAGCACCAGGCAGTTACCAATCCCTTTGCCGTAGCGCTTCGGCTTTTCTGCGCAGACACCACCATCATTTACGGCATTGAGACCCAGCTGCCCCTGAAATGGACAGCCCGAGAGCTGTCGTCTCCGGTTACGGGGCGGCATCTGCCCGGAAAGAGCCTGGCCCTGGATTTTGCTGTAATGCTCCCCGACATCAGTCAGCTGCCCTTCTATGCGCAGCATATCGAATTCCAAGTTATTATCGACACTACGGGGGCTGCGGACAAAAGGATATCTGTAGGCGGCTACATCTATTTTACCCCTTACGGCACCATCGAGATCTGGGACATGGAAGACTTTACGCACCTGAAGCGGGCATGGCTGGAGCCGCAGGTGCCGGAACCCAGGCG
>JAISAD010000013.1 GCA_031266895.1 Bacteroidales bacterium | reverse complement strand
ACTGCCCGAAATAGCCGATTTCCACATTACAGCTACACAAGATTTAATTGATGGATATATTACCAATTTGAGAAGAAAATATGGTAATTTTATCAATCCGGAAACCGCCGGCGAAGAGGATTATCTATCTGTGAAACATGGCGAAGAAAACGCGCAACACGGCTTCTTTTTCCTGAATGAACTGAACGATAAAGGGAAAAAAATATTCATCGGCAAAAAGGTGGACGATACCGTAACGGTTTCGCTGAAGGAAATTTTTGCTAAAACCTCTTCATTATCGAAATTCCTGCAAATAAAAGAGGAGGAAATTGAATCGGAAAACACTTATACAAAAGATATTACCATTTCTACTATCGGCAGAATAGAGCTGGCCGAGTTAAATGAAGAGTTTTATAAAAAGGCATATCCCGACGGCTCAATTAATTCGGAAGAAGAGTTGAAGAAAGTTGCCATTGCTGCCATTGAAGCCGAATGGGAACAGGAGAGCGACCGCTATTTTATGAATAATGCCATTACAACCCTGATGGATAGTATTCAAATTGAACTGCCCGATGATTTTATTAAACGCTATATTCTGCACAACAATAAAGAGATGAAAGCAGATGAGTTGAATGAAAAATATGGCGATTTTAAGAAGAGTTTTAAATGGCAATTAGTTGAAAGCAAAATTCTCAAAGAAAACAACATCACTGTAACCGAAGAGGATATTAAAAATCATATCCGCAAATTCTTCGAAAAGAACTATTTCAGCAACTTCAATCAGGAAGAGATTCAAGATCGCTTGAATACACTGGTAAAAGATGCCATGAAAAATAAGGAGGATGTGCGAAATATCTACGACCAGCTGGTGGACAGCAAAATGAAAGAGGTGTTTAAGGCACAAATGAAAGTGAAGCTTAAAACCGGCGATATTCAGACATTTATTGAAGAGATAAATGGCGGCAAAAACGAAAAGACAGTAGTTAAAAAGACTAAGGTTAAGAAAAGCACCACCAGTGCGGAAGCTGCTCCTGAAGCTCCGGCAGACGACACAGCCACTGAGCCCAAAGCAAAACCGGCTGCCAGGAAACCCAAAACGGCCGCTAAATCAAAAACAGGAAAACAGTAACATTTTAAAAACTAATGCATCATGAATTTTAAAGACGAATTTAAAAAATACGCTGCAAAGCATATTGGCATTAACAGTATGCGCCTTGATACATACACTTCAACGGTAAATGATTACATTACTCCTTATATCATTGAAGAGCGTCCGATGAATATCACGCAGCTGGATGTTTTTTCACGATTAATGAAAGATAGGATCATCTTTTTAGGTGTACCTATTTACGATGATGTAGCCAATATTATTCAGGCACAATTGCTCTTTTTAGAGTCGCAAGATGCCGATCGCGATATTCAGATTTACATGAATTCACCCGGCGGCAGCGTCTATGCCGGCTTGGGCATTTATGATACCATGCAATATTTGAAACCCGATATTTCTACGATTTGCACCGGTATGGCTGCCTCCATGGCTGCCGTATTGCTCTGTGCCGGCACCAAAGGCAAGCGCTTTGCCTTGCCTCACGCCCGCGTAATGATACACCAGCCCATGGGTGGCACGCAGGGACAGGCTTCGGACATCGAAATTGAAGCCCGCGAAATCCAAAGAATAAAAAAGGAACTTTACGAAATTATCGCTTTCCACTCCGGCAAATCCTACGACCAGGTATGGCAAGACAGCGACCGCAATTACTGGATGGTTGCCTCCGAAGCCAAAGAGTATGGAATGATTGATGAAGTGCTTAAACAGGATAAGATCAATGGCGAAAAATAAAAACAGTCAAGAGGATTTTTGCAACTTCTGCGGGCAGAAAATTGATCCCAATAAAACCTTACTGATACACGGAGTAGATGCCGCTATTTGCGAAAACTGCACAAGTGCCGTATCTGCAATGCTGGAAGATTTTGAGTTGAAAACTGCCAAAAAAAAATCTAATTTCAAACTTAATCTGCTTAAACCCCAAGAAATTAAAGAAAAACTGGATGAGTATGTCATCGGACAAAATGAGGCTAAAAAGGTTATTTCAGTGGCCGTTTACAACCATTACAAGCGGATTCTGTATGCACAAAAAGAACAAAATGAAATAGAAATTGAAAAATCAAACATCATTTTAGTAGGCGAAACCGGAACAGGCAAAACACTGATAGCAAGAACAATAGCTAAACTTTTGGATGTACCGTTCTGTATTGCAGATGCAACGGTATTTACAGAAGCAGGTTATGTAGGCGAAGATGTAGAGAGTATCCTCACGCGCTTGCTGCAAGCCGCCGACTATAATGTGGAAAAGGCAGAACGAGGCATTGTTTTTATTGATGAAATTGATAAAATTGCCCGCAAGGGCGCCGATAATCCCTCTATCACGAGAGATGTGTCGGGTGAAGGGGTACAACAATCCCTTCTGAAGTTATTGGAAGGAGCGCAGGTCAATGTGCCTCCACAAGGCGGACGCAAGCACCCCGAACAGAAGTTTACGGTTGTCAATACCCAGAATATACTCTTTATTGCCAGTGGTGCATTCAATAACATTGATAAAATTATTGCCGAGCGCATGAATACCAATACCATAGGCTATAACAAGAAAAATCGGCAGGTGAATAAAAACAATATGATGCAATACATCTCGGCACAAGATCTTAAGCAGTTTGGGCTTATCCCGGAATTGTGCGGACGCTTTCCTGTTATCACCTACCTCAATGCTTTAGACAGAGAGGCGCTAAAGAAGATTTTGACCGAACCTAAAAACGCCCTGATTAAACAGTATGTTCGGTTATTTGAACTGGATGATATTGAACTGACCTTTGCCGAAAATGCCCTTGATTATATTGTGGACAAAGCGGTAGAACTCAAGCTGGGTGCTCGCGGATTGCGTTCCATTATTGAGAAAATCATGACAGATGCCATGTACACATTCCCTTCATTAAAACAAAAGAAAATAGATATTGACCTCCAGTATGCACACGAGCAATTTGAACATTCGATATTTGCGTGTTTGGAAAATTAAATCAACTATGAATTGTGAACTATGAATAATATGCGTCCTGCCAGTTTTTCTATTTTACCCACAATGGTAAAAAATTTGTTGATTATCAACGGGTTATTCTTTATATCCAAGATTTTATTCTCTTTTAAAAACATAGATTTGGATGCCCTTTTAGGGCTGCATTACTTTGCGGCTTCCGATTTCAAGCCATGGCAGGTCATTACCTACATGTTCATGCACAATGATTTCGGGCATCTTTTTTTCAATATGTTTGCATTGTGGATGTTTGGAGCTATGGTAGAAAATGTATGGGGTGCCAGGCGTTTTCTAATCTATTACCTGATTACAGGCATTGGCGCAGCATTCATTCACTATCTGATTATCTTCTTTCAAATCAGCCCTGAACTGGCGCTTATGACCCAGTTTCTGGATGCGCCTTCGCTCGATACCTATGCTTACATGATGCAGCACTGCAACGATGCAATACTGCAGGAAGCATTTAATCACAATTGGCTTCTACTACAGCAAAGCCCCGACCAGATAGATGCAATAGTAAATGCAACACAATCTATCCAAACGTCCTATCTCAACGAATTTAACATTATCGGCGCATCCGGATCGGTATTCGGCATCCTGTTGGCTTTCGGCATGATGTTTCCGAATGTCCCAATATATATCTACTTCCTTTTCCCCATTAAGGCCAAATGGCTGGTCATTATTTACGGCGCATTGGAACTGTTTTACGGTACAACCGGCACCTCTGACGGTGTTGCTCACTTTGCCCATCTCGGCGGCATGGTGTTTGGCATTATCCTCATTCTGATTTGGCGCAACCACAAATTCGACCACTACAGGATAGATAACTAAACTTGTGAAACGGAATTGGCAAGACCAATATTTCACGTATATTTGTAATTCAAATTTCTTTAGATAATTAAAAGCAGCAAGAATAATTATGATTAATCAAAAACTATTGAATCCCAAAAGCATCGTAGTAGTCGGTGCATCTAATGATGTGCAAAAACCGGGTGGAAAAGTGCTCAAGAACCTGCTCTCTTCCGATTTTAAGGGGAATGTTTATGCCGTAAATCCGAAAGAAAATGAGGTACAAGGCATTACTTGCTTTGCCCAAGTGGAAGATTTGCCACAGGTAGATTGCGCTATTTTGGCTATTGCAGCCAAATATTGTCCCGCATCGGTAGATGTGCTGGCAAAAACAAAAGATACGGGCGGTTTTATTATTCTTTCGGCCGGTTTTTCAGAAGAGAATGCCGAGGGCGCCAAACTCGAAAAAGCGATTGTTGACAGCATTAACAGTGTGAATGGCAGTTTGATAGGTCCTAATTGCACCGGATTTCTCAACACCAGCTATTGTGGCGCTTTTGATGCACCTATTCCGCCGCTCAACCCGCAGGGAGTAGATTTTATTACCGGTTCGGGTGCTACTGCCGTTTTTATCAAAGAGTATGGAATTACTAACGGATTATCATTCAATAGTGTATGGGCAGTAGGCAACTCGGCGCAAATGGGCATTGAAGAGGTGCTGGAACATTTGGACAACACTTTCGACCCCGAAAAGAGCTCACACGTCATTATGCTTTATATGGAAAATGTGCGCAATCCTCAAAAATTGCTCAAGCATGCCTCTTCCCTAATTAGCAAAGGATGTAAAATAGCGGCCATTAAGTCGGGCAGTTCAGCGGCCGGCAGTCGAGCCGCCTCTTCACATACGGGAGCGCTGGCCACTTCAGACGTAGCCGTAGATGCGCTATTCCGTAAAGCCGGCATTGTACGCTGCCACAATCGCGAAGAGCTTACTACCGTATGTTCTATCTTTATGCTCCCCGAAGTAAAAGGAAAAAATATCGCCATTATTACCCATGCCGGCGGACCGGCGGTTATGCTTACCGATGCACTCTCCAATAACGGGTTAAATGTGCCGCATATTGAAGGACCTGCAGCCGACGAGTTGCTGACGAAACTCTTTGCCGGTTCCTCGGCAGGCAATCCTATCGATTTTCTGGCCACAGGCACAGCCGAGCAGTTAGGCATTATTATTGACTATTGCGAACATAAATTTGATAATATTGATGCTATGGCAGTTATTTTTGGCTCACCCGGCCTTTTCCCCAATTGGGAAGTGTATGAGGTGCTCGACCAAAAGATGAAGATCTGCAAAAAGCCTATTTTCCCCATATTGCCCTCTATTATCAACGTAAAAGATGAAATTCACGATTTTATTCGGAATAAACACCGCATCAATTTCCCCGAAGAGTGCGTATTTGGCAATGCATTAGCTAAAATTGTGCGCACCCCCAAGCCGCAACCCATTGATGCTCCAGTGCCGCAGGTAGATGTAGCCGCTATCCGCCATGTAATTGAAAAAGCGGACAATGGTTATTTAGGATTAGACGATATTCGCACCCTGCTTGATGCCGCCGGCATTGGCTGTAAAAAGGAGGTTGAAGTAACCCGTGAGCAGGATGCTGTTAACCATGCCCGCAAAGTCGGCTATCCATTAGTAATGAAAGTGGTAGGTCCTGTGCACAAATCCGATGTGGGGGGCGTTGTGCTTAACGTGAAAAATGAAGAGACCGTAATTCGCGAATTTAACCGCCTCATCAAAATACCCGAAACTTATGCCGTTGAGATATATCCAATGCTTTTCGGTACTGAAATCTTTATCGGGGCTTCGCGTGAAGATAAATTCGGACATCAGGTGCTGTTTGGAATCGGCGGTATCTTTATTGAGGTGATGAAAGATGTAAAATCGGCTTTAGCACCTGTGAACAGAGACGAAGCCTTATCGCTGCTCAAAGATTTGCGCGGCTATAAAATTATTCAAGGAATTCGTGGTCAATCTCCCGTAAACGAGGAACTTTTTGCAGAAACAGTAGCGCGTGTATCTGCCCTGGTTACCGCAGCACCCGAAATTGCCGAAATGGACTTAAATCCGCTATTAGGGACGCCCACTTCCATTACGGCAGTGGATGCCCGCATTCGGATTGAGAAATAGGTTCAGGATTGTCCGTAAACTGCACTAAGATTTCTCTTTATATTTTGCCATGGCCAAATATAAGGAGAAATTTTTCGACCTTACGCGATAAGAAAAAATGTAATGAATAAACAAAATGCATTATGAAATTCAAAATTAATAGAATTAATTTCAGAACACTAAACTACAAACAATTAGCTATTGAATACGGTGCTATTGTTTTGGGAACTTTCATTATGGCCGTCGGTTTTGTGATATTTGTTTCACCCTTAAAACTGGCTCCCGGAGGGGTTTATGGTGTTGCCATTATTCTGCACCATCTATTCAATTTTCCTATCGGATTGTCGGGAATTTGCCTTGACATTCCATTGTTAATTATTGGCACGCTCTGGTTAGGCCCCAAATTCGGCATAAAAACTGTTATTGGCATTGTTTCATTATCGGGCAGCATCACGCTGTTAGAACATCTTTACGGCTATAATCCGCTAATCGGCATGGCCGGTAACCCCACCCTACCCGACCCTGCCGCCAACTTTATCATTGCACTTTTCGGCGGCGCTATCATCGGTTTGGGTCTGGGGATAATTTTCAAGACCCGCGCCACCTCAGGAGGTACGGATATTGTGGCTATGATACTTGGCAAGTATCTGAAACATATTCCGTTAGGCACACTCATCATTATTGTTGATTCTACCGTTGTGCTGCTGGCTCTGGCAGTATTCAATGACTGGACTATTCCACTCTACTCATGGCTTATTATTTATGTGAGCGGCGTGGTTATCGATAAGGTAATTGCAGGTTTTGCAGGTGGCAAAGCGTTGATTATCATTTCTGATTACTATGATGAAATTAAAGAACGGATTTTAACGGATTTAGAACGCGGCGGTACCTTTTTGCATGGGGAAGGAATGTATAATAATATGGATAAAAAGATTATTTTTACCTCTATTTCGCGAAAGCAACTGCCTGTGCTGATTCATTTTGTACATGAAATTGATCCGAAAGCCTTTATATCCATTATGGATTCTTCCGAAACCTTGGGCGAAGGGTTTGCCTCCCTGCGTGAAAAAGTGGAACACCGATAAAGTTACAGTTCCGATGCTCTCTCTTTTTCTAATTTTTCTGCAAATCGGCACATTTACCCTGGGGGGCGGATTATCCATGTTAGGGATGATAGAGCGAGAGCTGGTAAAAAAGCGTCACTGGATTGAGGAGCAGGAGTTTTGGGATTTCGTAGCACTCATTCAAGTTATTCCGGGGGTATTTGCCGTTAATTTGGCGCTCTATTTCGGATACAAGCTCAGGGGTTGGCGTGGAGCAGCCATAGCTGCGCTGGGCGCCGTACTGCCCTCCATCCTCATCATTATCCTAATAGCGGCATTTTTCAATAATATTCGTGATAATGAAATAGTCATAGCCATCTTCAAAGGCATTAGACCTGCGGTAGTAGCACTCATTGCCTATTCGGCGATCAAACTGTGGAAAAGCATGAAACGCACAGTGCTCAACCTGCTTATTCCGCTGGCAGCTTTAGCATTAATCCTCTTTTTAAAAATATCGCCTGTTTATCTCATTATAATAGCCATTGCCGGCGGCATTAGCTATGGGATTATCACCATGAAAATCATCTCCAAATCACAAAAATCCAGAAAGCCATGATATATTTGAAGATTTTCTATCTTTTTTTTAAGATTGGACTCTGGGGGTTTGGCGGCGGCGTTGCCATGTATTCCATGATACAGTTTGAAGTGGTAGAACACTACGGCTGGCTTACTGCAAGTGAATTTGCCGACATAGTGGCTATTTCACAGATGACTCCCGGTCCGGTATCTATCAACTGTGCCACTTATGTGGGCTATCAGACCGGGCATGGCATTTTTGGAGCCGTATTAGCCTCTTTTGCCCTCTGCTTGCCCTCTATTTTGCTGATGTGGGTAGTGCTGCATTTTTTATTTAAACATAAAGAAAACCAATATGTCAAGCACGTTTTAGCCATCCTGAAACCCACCATTGCCGGACTGATTTTAGCCGCCGGTGCACTGTTCATTAATTCCGACACTTTTATTGACTGGGAAACTGTCCTTATTGCCATAGCCTCCTTTGCAGCCCTCTACTTCGCCGACATTAATCCAATTATCATATTGGGAGCAAGCGCTTTAATAGGGATAGCAATTTACGGATAACAACAGTTCTGCAAGCCTGGTAATTTTATTCGCACGAATACGGGTGCCCCATTCGCACGCATGGGGGTGTCCCATATTGCGCGGAAATCGGATATGATTATGAGCCTGCTCCCAATTCGAAATTTTCACGTATTTTTGCACCCTGTTAATTACAATCATTATTAGACAGTAACAGTTTATTATGTGTCCTGACTTTAGTAAAATTACACCCAAAGCCGCTTCAAAAAAACAGCAGGATTTTGAAGCATGGAAAAAAGAGAATAACATTGATGACGAGTGGCTTACAGCCGAACAAATTGCTGTAAAGCCGGTGTATGGCAAAGAGGATTTGGCCAATATGGAGCACTTGAACTATGCCGCCGGCTTAGCGCCCTTTTTGCGCGGGCCTTACTCTACCATGTATGTTAATAAACCCTGGACAATCAGGCAATATGCCGGCTTCTCGACCGCCGAAGAGTCTAATGCATTCTATCGCCGCAATCTGGCTGCAGGCCAAAAAGGGCTTTCTATTGCCTTTGACCTTGCCACGCATCGCGGCTACGATTCCGACCACGAGCGCGTAGTAGGCGATGTGGGCAAGGCAGGCGTGGCTGTAGATTCTATCCTTGACATGAAAATCCTCTTTGATCAGATTCCACTGGATAAAATGTCAGTCTCAATGACCATGAATGGCGCCGTATTGCCCGTTCTTGCCTTCTATATTCTGGCAGCCGAGGAGCAGGGCATTCCTAAGGAACAGCTTGCCGGCACTATTCAAAATGACATTCTGAAAGAGTTTATGGTGCGCAACACTTACATCTATCCTCCGCTTCCCTCCATGAAAATTATTGCCGATATTTTTGAATACACGGCTAAGCACATGCCCAAGTTTAATTCTATCTCCATTTCGGGCTACCATATTCAAGAAGCCGGTGCCACTTGCGATATTGAGCTGGCTTATACTCTCGCAGACGGCATGGAGTATCTGCGTGCCGGCATCAATGCAGGCATGAGTATTGATGATTTTGCCCCTCGCCTCTCGTTCTTCTGGGCAGTGGGCATGAATCACTTTATGGAAATCGCCAAGATGCGTGCCGCACGAATGCTTTGGGCTAAAATTGTGAAACAGTTTAATCCGAAAAATCCCAAATCAATGGCGTTGCGTACGCACTGCCAGACTTCGGGCTGGTCGCTTACCGAGCAAGATCCCTTCAATAATGTTACCCGCACCTGCATTGAAGCCATGGGAGCAGCCCTGGGACATACCCAATCACTGCACACCAACGCTCTCGACGAGGCCATTGCACTGCCTACCGATTTTTCGGCACGCATAGCGCGCAATACACAAATTTACATTCAGGAGGAGACTCAAATCTGCCGATCGGTTGATCCCTGGGCAGGCTCTTTCTATATTGAAACACTGACCCACGAAATTGCACACCGCGCCTGGCAGCTCATTCAGGAAATTGAATCTTTGGGCGGCATGGCCAAAGCCATCGAAACGGGAATTCCAAAAATGCGCATTGAAGAGGCATCCGCCCGCAAGCAGGCACGCATCGATTCCGGCTTGGAGTTTATTGTAGGTGTTAATAAATATCGCCTGAAAAAAGAGGTGCCCATCGAAACACTGGAAGTGGACAATACGGTGGTGCGTGAAGCCCAAATTAAACGACTGGCGCAACTGCGCGCCGAACGCAACAGCGACGAAGTGCAAGCCGCTCTCGAAGCCCTGACCCGTTGCGCGCAAACCGGCAATGGCAATTTGCTTGCCCTCTCGCTCGAAGCCGCCCGCAAGCGCGCTTCCCTGGGGGAAATTTCCAGTGCTTTAGAAAAAGTATTCGGCCGTTATAAAGCTAAAATCAATTTAATTACAGGGGTGTACAGCTTAGAACAAAAAGATAATGCTCTGTTTAGAAAAGCATGTGATATGGCAGACCAGTTTGCCCGCAAAGAGGGGCGCAGGCCTCGTATTATGATCGCCAAAATGGGGCAGGACGGCCACGATAGAGGAGCTAAAGTGGTCTCCACCGGATATGCCGATATCGGCTTTGATGTCGATATGGGACCGCTCTTCCAGACACCTGCCGAAGCCGCCAAGCAGGCAGTAGAAAATGATGTGCACATTTTAGGCATATCTTCATTGGCAGCCGGTCATAAAACGCTCGTTCCACAAGTGATTGACGAGTTGAAAAAGCTGGGGCGTGAAGATATTATTGTAGTAGTGGGGGGCGTTATTCCACCTCAGGATTACGATTTCCTTTATCGTGCCGGCGCTGCAGCCATCTTTGGCCCGGGC
>JAISAD010000134.1 GCA_031266895.1 Bacteroidales bacterium | reverse complement strand
ACTCCGTTTTAAAAAGCAGACAGGGGGGAGGCCATGAAAAACGCTATAGACAGATGGACCCCACGGAAGCTGAGGCTATTGTAAGAAATTTATTTGTAACCGAAAATGATACCACTATTGCCATCTTGAAGCGAAAACCGGTGAATATTGTCTTTATTTTGTTAGAAAGCTGGTCGGCCGACTTAATAGCTTCTTTGGGAGGTGAAAGCGGCATTACTCCCTGTTTTGCCGAATTGGAAAAAGAGGGTTTGCTACTGACACAAATGTATGCTAACGGACATCGCTCACAACAGGGGATTTCTGTATTGCTGAGTGGCTTTCCGCCTGTTCCGGTACACAATATTACCGATGACTTTAGCAAATATGCCCACTTGAATAGCCTTGTGCGCGATTTAAAAGCGGTAGGCTACAGTTCGGCATTCTACTTTGGGGGTGATTTGACTTATGGAAATATTAAGTCTTACATCATGGCGCAACAGTTTGACAAGATAATTGACATGCATGATTTGCCCTCTTCTTATCCGCGCGGGAAACTCTCTATCCCGGATCAATATCTGTTTGAATATCAGTTGTATGATACAAAGAATCTGAAAGAACCTTTTTTCAGTATGCTTTTTACCGGTAGTTCGCATTCGCCTTACGATCAACCTAAAATTGGCGAACAGTTGTCATGGAATGTGCCCGAGCTACCCTATCTGAATTCGGCAAAATATAGCGATTATGCATTGGGTGAATATTTTAAGAAGGCACGCAAAGAAATATGGTATCCCAATACACTTTTTGTACTTATTGCTGACCACAGCCACAAAACTTATCGACAGTGGAATTACCATTCAGCCGAATATCAGCATATTCCGATGTTGTTATTGGGTGAGGTGTTAAAGGAGGAGTATCGGGGGCAACAGTGGGATAAAATGGTTTCGCAGGCGGATGTGCCGACTACGCTCTTGCGTCAACTGGAGCTACCTTTTGAAAAATATACATGGAGTCAGGATATATTTAATCACCACACCAAACAGTTTGTTCCGGTTGAAACTTATGTAGGATTCAATTGGATTACTCCTGCCGGATTTATTGCATATGATGCTGCTAATCGCTATCCGATGGTCAATACTTTTACCAATGACACTCTTTTTCGTATGGAGTATAACAATTGCAAGGCTTTTCTGCAATATCTTTATGAATGTTATCTGAATAAATAGGCAGTATATTTAAATACTGAACTTTGCTCAAATCAATTAATTCCGTATTTTTGCACTCGAAAAAAACGCTGTTTTGAAAAAAAGAATTGCTTTACTGGGTTCTACGGGTTCTATGGGAGTGCAGGCGCTTGAGGTAATGGCACAACATTCTGATATGTTTGAAATAGAGGTACTTGCAGCCTATTCCAATGCAGATTTGCTGATTGAACAGGCTAAGCAGTTTAATCCTAATGCCGTAGTTATTGTGCAAAAGGAGCGCTATGCACAGGTACAGTCAGCGCTTGCCAGTGACGACGTTAAGGTGTTTGCCGGTGAAAATTCACTGTGTGATATTATAGAGATGGATTCCATAGATATGGTGCTTTCCTGCATTGTGGGCATTGCCGGTTTAAAGCCTGCTTTTCGTGCCATAGAATGTGAAAAGCCACTTGCGTTAGCCAATAAAGAGACGCTGGTAGTGGCCGGTGACCTGATAACCCGGGCAGCACGAGAATATGGCGTACCGATTTTGCCTGTAGATTCGGAACATTCCGCTATTTTTCAATGCTTAGCGGGCGAATTTCACAGTCCCATTGAAAAGTTGATTATTACGGCTTCGGGTGGCCCTTTTCGCGGCAAAAGTGCCGATTTTCTGGAACAGGTTACCAAAGCGCAGGCGTTACGTCATCCTACTTGGACAATGGGACAGAAAATCACTATCGACAGCGCTACCTTGATGAATAAGGGACTTGAAGTAATAGAGGCGCATTGGCTTTTTAACATGCCTTCTACTCAAATTGAGGTAGTGGTGCATCCGCAATCTATCATTCATTCATTAGTGCAGTTTGTGGATGGTTCTGTAAAAGCCCAAATAGGATTACCGGATATGAAACTGCCTGTTCAATATGCGCTTACATATCCTGATAGAGTATATTCGCCTAATCCGCGCTTTTCGTTTACCGATTATCCGCAACTCACTTTTGAACAACCCGATCTTAAAACTTTTGCCTGTCTGAAGCTGGCCTATGAGGTTTGTTGTGAGGGTGGCAACAGGCCTTGTGTACTCAATGCTGCCAATGAGGTAGCCGTAGCGCAATTTTTACACGATAAAATTAAATTTACCGACATACCAAAACGCATAGAAAAGGCGTTATCTTCAATTCCATTTGCCAAGCCAGCCTCTATTGAGGCTTATTTGGCTACAGATAAAGAAGTTCGTAATATCTTAAATGACAAATAATTAAAAATAATTATGGGAATCTCAACACAAATTTTAGGTTTAATTGCCAGCCTTGCCTTTTTAATTTTAACACATGAATTTGGACATTTTTTCTTCGCTCGTCTATTTAAAACCAGAGTAGATAAATTTTATCTCTTTTTCAATCCCTGGTTTTCTGTTGTAAGGATGAAAAAATTTGATAATCGATACCATTTCAGTTTTTTTTCTGCTAAGAGTCCCGAAGAATGGGCGGAACATCCCGATGCAACAGAATGGGGAATAGGATGGTTGCCTTTGGGAGGCTACTGTTCTATCAATGGCATGGTGGACGAAACCACGAAAGTTGGCGATTTGGCAACTGAACAGCAACCTTACGAATTTCGTTCAAAACCGGCATGGCAACGTTTTTTTATAATTTTGGGCGGTGTGCTGGTCAATTTTATATCGGCTATGGTGTTCTACGTTGCTATTCTGTTTACATGGGGCGAGAGCTATATTCCGATGAAAAATGCCAGGTATGGATTGCAATTTACTAATGTGGCTAAGGAAATCGGCTTCCAAAATGGTGATAAAATTATCTCTGTGGATGGCAAACCGGTGAAGACCGTTAGCGATTTTACCTTTTCCGTTTTACTGGATAGCCCCAAAGAGGTAGAACTGCTGCGCAATGACAAAGAGATGGCAGTTGAAATTCCCAAAGATTTTGCTCAAAGTTTATTGCGTGCTGGCGACAAGTTTTTTTGTGAGTACAATTTTCCGTTTGTTGTTGACAGCATAGAAGCGAGCGCTCCGGCCTATAGAGCAGGAATGCGGCGAGGAGACAGTTTAGTGGGGGTAAATGACACGCTTATGTTTTCGTTTATGGATTTTCAGCAAATTTTTGCTCAAAATAAGGCACAGGCTATAAAAGTGAATTTTTATCGCGACGATTCGCTGATGGGATTGCCGGTTACTCTTACAGATGAAGGCAAATTGGGAGTCCATTTTAAATCTCCCTATGCTTATTTAGAGATAAAGACAAAAGAATATGGCTTTTTAGAGTCTATTCCTGCGGGTATTTCGCATGGGTTTGGCAAGTTGACTGACTATGTAAAACAGTTTAAGCTTTTTAAAACCAAAGAAGGCATTTCGCAATTGGGCGGTTTTGGCACCATTGGAAGCATTTTTCCAAAAACATGGGATTGGGAAAAATTTTGGAGTCTTACTGCTTTTTTAGCCATAGCTCTGGCATTTATGAACTTCCTGCCTATTCCGGCGCTTGACGGCGGCTACATTTTATTCATTCTCATCGAAATGATTACGCGGCGTAAACCCAGCGATAAATTCATTGGCTATGCCAATACTATAGGTTTTACTTTACTTATATTTTTGATGCTTTACGCCAACGGCATGGATGTATTCAGGTTTTTGGGGAAGTAATATTTGGAACGCGCAGGCGGGTTATTTTTAAAATGCAATGATACGGAAATACTAATTTTGAAAAAAACTGCCTTTTCAAGAAAGGTTAATTGTCATAATACCCGAATCGCTTCATAATCTGTTCATTGTTGCGCCAATCTTTGAGCACCTTTACCGAAAGATCCAAATAGACGTGCTTGTTTAAAAAGTCTTCGATTGAAGTGCGGGCTTCGATTCCCAATTGCTTGATAGCTGCGCCTTTACTGCCTATAATAATCCCTTTTTGGGTATCGCGCTCTACATATAGCATCGCTCCGATATGTACTATATCTCTTTCATCTTTAAAACTTTCAATTACCACTTCTACACTATAAGGTATCTCTTTTTTATAGAGTAGTAATAATTTTTCTCTAATGATTTCCGAAATAAAAAAACGTGTAGGACGGTCTGTAAGTTCATCTTTTGGAAAAAATGGAGGTGAAACCGGCAGTAATGCTACAATTTTTTGCTGCAAAACTTCAATGTTATAATTATGGAGAGCTGAAATTTCAACTATTTCAGCATTAGGCAATATGCTATGCCACAATGTTCTAATGTCTTCTATTTTTTCCGGCATTACCAAATCGGTTTTGTTTAGCACCAACAGCACGGGAATAGTCAATTTGGAAATTTTTCCTATAATTTCTTCATTATATCTGGTTTCGCCACATTCCACCAGATAAAGCAGCAGGTCGGCATCTTTCAACGATTCGAATACAAAACGCATCATCATTTCCTGCATTTTGTAGGCGGGTGTAAGAATGCCGGGCAGGTCGGAATAGACAATTTGAAAGTCATCGCCATTCACAATTCCTTTGATGCGATGTCTTGTTGTCTGCGCCTTATTTGTAATAATAGAAAGACGCTCACCTACCAGTCGGTTCATCAGCGTGCTCTTACCTGCATTGGGGTTTCCAATAATATTTACAAATCCTGCGCGGTGCATATCCTGCATTTCTAAAATGCCCAGCTGGTGCACCTCTTCGGCGCTCAATTTGTGATATTCGGGGTGAGCAAGCAGCTCTCCATCAGCATAAAACATTACCAAAAACAGCTCTTCATCGTAAAAGGAGAGTTTGGATTTTGTATCGGGATTACATTCAATATAAACAACCTCTTTGATGTTCAATCCCTTAGTTTCGCAAATTTGCTTGGCTAAAGTTAATCCCGCAGAGGTAACCGATGTGCCGGGATTGGCTTGATACAGCTCGGTGACGATAATTATGGTCTTGCTATCGTGATTAATAATCTTCAATCCGCATTTTGAAGGCATATTCCACTGTCCCTTGAAATCAAAAATCTCGTTGTAATATTTTTCCAGTACTTTCATAATTCAAAATAATAACATGCTCTTTTTATCATAAGGCCAAATCCATAAAAGATTCTGATTTGCACTTATTCATATTAATTCTTTAGTTTATTAGCTTTTCCCTGACTACTTCTTTCCCAAAACTCTTATTCATCAATTCCCGATTGCGCGGACGATATGTCCCCTCATTCATCTCACGCAAGGCTACATTGCAGAAAAGGCGGAACATTTTAGCCTCCTGAGTTTCATCTTTGTAGAAGGTCTTCCATGCATAGTCGTAAAGTTCCTGCAATCTTTCAGGCGAAAAATGAAGTGGCTTGTAAACCACCTGGCCGGCATTATAGTGATCCCAATCGTGATCGAAAATGCGGCCTTGACGCAGCAGATCGTCATAAGCTTTAGTATGCGGGAATGGGGCCAACACTGTAAACTCGGCAAGGTCTAAATCAATTTCGAGCAGGAAGTCAATCAGACGCAGAATGTCGTCTTCGGTCTGGTTGTCCAACCCCAGCAAAATAGTGCCCTCCACGCCGATGCCATAATCGTGATAACGTTTCACGCGTTCTTTAATATAGTCGGACGTGTCGTAAATAGCCTGATAGACATACCATGCGCCGGCTTGTGCCGCCAAATCAAGCACTTTCAAATCATCTTCGATGGTGTGGCTAATCCACTTTTTTTTCAGTGGAATCATCTCTTTAAAGAGTTCAAGTTCCCATTCTGTATTTTGGGCTAACGAGTTATCTACTATAAAGAGGCGATTATTGTCAATAGCATGTAACTCTTCAATCGCTTTTTCAATAGGACGGGGTCGGAAACATCTGCCACCCAAATAGGATACAGCACAAGGATAGCAGCTGAATTTGCAACCGCGTGAAGCATGAAACAAATCTACCATTTGCACCCCTTTGTGATTATACAACTCTCTCTTATACAAATCTCTGCGAGCAGGGCCAACTGATTCTATCGAAGGTTGATTGCTCATATAATTATAGATTTTTTGCAGTTTACCGGCATGAAAATCAGCCAAAATATCCGTCATGCGTCCTTCGGCTTCGCCCAAAAAAACACTATCAGCATGCTCAAGCGTTTCTTCGGCGTGCAACATGGCTGATATGCCGCCAAAAATTACCTGCTTTCCTCTAAGTCGAAACTTATCGGCAATAGCCCATCCTCGTTTTACCTGCGTAGAAAGCATCATCGAAACGGCCACTAAATCGCAAGATTCGTCAAAATTAATTTCTTCAACATTTTCATCGGTAAATGATACCTCAACATAGCTGGGCAGGGCTGCAGCAAAGACCACAGGGCCATGCGGCGGCAAATTAAAAGTAGTTTGTCCGGGCAGCTTTTTCCATTTAGGATATATTAATTTTAGCTTCATAGTGTTTATTTTCAGAGTTTTAGATTAAGCTTTTTCAAAAAAAAAGGTTATTGTAACTAATAATAAAAGGGAGCAAAAATACGAATTTTTTGAGAAATAGAGGCAAAAGGAATTTCGTATTTCAAATTAATCAGCTCGTTTCTCTAAAATTTTAATTTCTTAACTTCTAAATTTTTATCCGTAGTAGTATAAGTTGAAAATTTTTGTGTACATTTGCCGTCAAAATAAACAATTCCAAACAATTGTTGTTTACTAGATAACTGCATTATTACTAACGTTATAAAAAGAAAAATTAATGGGAAGAAAAATTGAATTTTGCTTGATTTACCGCGATATGTGGCAATCTTCAGGCAAGTATGTGCCTCGCGTGGGACAATTGACGGAAATTGCGCCGGTACTCATTGAAATGGGGTGTTTTAGCCGTATCGAAACCAACGGGGGCGCTTCCGAACAAGTGAATTTAATGTATGGCGAAAATCCCAATTATGCCGTGCGCGAATGGGTAAAGCCTTTTAATCAGGCCGGCGTCCAAACCATGATGCTGGAACGCGCCCTCAATGGATTGCGTATGTTTCCTGTTCCTGCCGATGTGCGCCGACTGATGTTTAAGGTGAAGAAAGCACAGGGTGTGGATATTGCCCGTTCTTTCTGTGGCCTGAACGACCCCCGCAATTTGGAACTCTCTATCAAATATGCCAAAGAGGCTGGCATGATTTCACAGGCAGCCCTCAGTATCACCTATTCCGACATCCATACAGTTGAATATTACATGAATATTGTGGATAAAATAGTAGCGTTTGGCACGGATGAAATTGGCCTGAAAGATATGGCAGGAGTGGGTCGCCCCGTTACACTTGGCAAGTTAGTGAAATGTATCAAGGAAAAATATCCGCACATTCGTGTACAGTATCACGGTCATAGCGGGCCGGGATTCTCGGTAGCTTCAATGCTCGAAGTGGCCAAGAATGGAGTTGATATTATTGATGTGGCTATGGAACCGCTTTCATGGGGGATGGTGCATCCTGATGTTATAACCATTCAAGCCATGCTGAAAGATGCAGGTTTCGATGTGCCGGAAATCAATATGACGGCCTATATGGAAGCACGCCGCTTGACCCAAAAGTTTATAGATGACTTTCTGGGTTATTTCATTGATCCCAATAATAAAATAATGACTTCATTATTAGTGGGGTGCGGGCTTCCCGGTGGCATGATGGGTTCTATGATGGCCGATTTGAAAGGGGTGCATAATGGTATCAATATGTTTTTGGGAAATGCCGGAAAACCGGAAGTGAGCTTGAACGATTTGGTAGTGCAACTCTTTGACGAAGTACAATATGTGTGGCCAAAAGTGGGCTTTCCGCCACTGGTTACGCCTTTCAGCCAATATGTGAAGAATATTGCGCTGATGAATTTAATGAGCATGGCACAGGGCAAGGCGCGTTTTACGCAAATTGACAAAAATACGTGGGATATGATTTTGGGCAAAACCGGTAAACTGCCAGGTGCATTAGCCCCCGAAATTGTGGAATTGGCCAAGCAGAATAACTGCGAATTTTTTACCGGAACGCCACAGGATAACTATCCGGACGAGTTGCCCAAATATCGCAAAGAGATGGAGGAATTGGGTTGGGAAACCGGTCAGGATGACGAGGAGCTTTTTGAATTTGCAATGCACGATCGCCAATATCGCGACTATAAGAGTGGCAGTGCAAAGAAAAAATTTGAAGAAGAATTGAAAAAAGCCCAGCAATCTTCCAATATTCAAGTAGTAGTAAAAGAGGCAAAAACGCCCGAAACGCTGAAAGAAGAGATGATTGCTAAAGTATTGGAAAAAGCACCTGATGCCAAGCCGGTTATTGCTACGGTTTCGGGAACAGTGCTTTGGGAACTGGCTGTAGATGAGCCGTCATTACCCAATCCTGTTGGAACACCCTATAAAGAGGGAGACTTGATTTGCTTCGTGGTAGCCTATTTCGGCAACGAAGAGATTAGAAGTTTCTACAACGGCAAACTTTACAGTATAATTGCTCAGCAAGGCGCTCATGTGGCAAAAGGAGATATTATTGCTTTTATCAGCTAATGGAAAAGGAACCTTTTTTAATGCATTCCAAATATGGAGTTAAAATAGCGGCATTGCTGTTGCTTATTATGGGTTGCGGTCTCGTGGTCGGTTCCTTGGCTGCATTAACAGCCGGGCTGATTTGGAATGGCGAAGCAAATAGCGCTGGCTGTATGCGATTTATACAAGCCATATCTACAGTGGGATTTTTTGCTTTGCCGGCTATGTTTTTTTCTGCTCTTGTGCATGGCAACCTGTTTTCATTCAGTAAAATAAATAAAAAAATAACGTGGAAATTCACTCGTACGGTACTATGGTTAGCAATTGCTCTTTTACCGTTGATTGCTCTTTTCGGTTATTTGAATGAACAAATACAACTGCCCGAAACATTTACAGCTATTCAGGAATGGATGCGAGCTATAGAATCGAAAACCAACGAATTATTGAAATTGCTCATGAACGATGCCCGTATTTCTGTACTGTTGCTCAATATTGTAATTTTAGGCATATTGCCGGGAATATGCGAAGAATGGCTGTTCAGAGGAACAATACAGCCTTTATTACAGGAAAAAATAAAGAACAAACATCTGGTTATTTGGATTACCACATTGCTCTTTAGCGCTATACATCTTCAGTTTGCCGGTTTTATTCCGCGTCTGTTGCTGGGTGGATATTTAGGTTACATAGCCATATGGAGCGGCTCGCTGTGGCTTCCAATTTTAGCACACACTTTGCACAACATACTCTCTATTGTGCTCAATTTTTTTGCCATTCAGCAAGACGTTGACACCGAACATTTTGATCCTTTAATAATTCCGGAATTTTGGCCTGTTGCCATCGTAAGCGCTTTTTTCGCGGCCTATGGCATTTATCGCTTGCAACGGATGTCTGCTATAAAAAAATTAATCTGAATATTTATAACGCCAAAAGCAATACAATGGTTGAAGTAAAAAATATTTCTAAAAATTACGGTTCGTTGCAAGTGCTCAAAGATATAACTGTTGACATTGTACAATCAAAAATAACGACTATTGTAGGAGCGTCAGGTGCCGGAAAATCAACATTGCTGCATATTATCGGGACACTGGATCACCCTGATACCGGAAAAGTGATTATTAATAATTGTTCGCTGTTTGATATGAGTGAACGGGAACGTTCATTGTTTCGTAATCGGCACATCGGTTTTATCTTTCAGTTTCACCATCTTTTGCCGGAATTTACTGCAGTAGAAAATGTGTCGTTACCGGCTATGATTGCTGGTGAAAGCAAGAAAAAAGCACAAATTAGGGCCATAGAGTTGCTTGATTTATTGAAACTTGGCGATAGAATACAACACAAGCCTGCTGAATTGTCGGGCGGCGAACAGCAACGGGTAGCAGTGGCACGCGCCCTGATTAACCAACCGCAACTGATTCTAGCCGATGAGCCGTCGGGCAATTTAGACTCCGAAAATGCTCAAAAGCTGCATCAGATTTTCTTTGACCTTTGCAATCGGTTTCATCAAACTTTTATTATTGTTACCCATAATGAAGAATTGGCCAAATTGTCTGATTATTCGATAGTGATGAGGGATGGGAAGATCGGATAGCATAGTTTTGCACCATGTTTTAAATTGTAAGCTATGAACTCTGAAGAGATAGAAATGAATGAGCAATTGAAACTTGCTTTCAACTATGTTCAATATACCGGACAACACATCTTCCTGACCGGAAAGGCGGGTACGGGAAAAACTACCTTTTTGCAGTATTTGCGCCGCCATTCGCCGAAGCGGATGGTGATAGCCGCTCCTACCGGCGTGGCAGCTATTAATGCACGCGGAGTTACATTGCATTCCTTTTTTCAACTCCCTTTTGGCCCGCTTATTGACGAAGAGCGACTGACAGCGCAACGAATGCGTTTTAATAAGGAGAAAATTAACATTATACGCAGTATCGACATGCTGGTTATTGATGAAATCAGCATGGTGCGTGCCGACTTGCTGGATGCAGTGGATGCCGTGTTGCGCCATTTTAGACGCAATAGCAAGCCTTTCGGTGGTGTGCAACTGCTGATGATTGGCGACCTGCAGCAACTCTCGCCCATAGTGAAGGAAGATGAGAGGGAATTGCTGCAGCCCTACTACGACACATTTTACTTTTTCAGCAGTAAAAGCTTGCGCAAAACTTCGTTTGTTAGCATCGAACTTCAACACGTTTTCAGACAGGAAGATAATGCTTTTATAGAACTGTTGAATAAGGTGCGCGAAAATCGTTTGGACGAAATGGCATTGCAACAGCTTAATCAGCGCTATTTGCCTCATTTTGATCCTGATGAAGAAGAGAGATATATTACGCTTTGTACGCATAATGCGCAAGCACATCGAATTAATGAACTGAAAATGCACGAATTGCCTGCTTCTCCGGTATGCTTTGAAGCAGAGGTGCATGAAAATTTTCCCGAATATGCCTATCCTACCGATTTTGAACTGATTTTAAAAGAGGAAGCTCAGGTGATGTTTATTAAAAATGATCCGGATAAACAATTTTACAATGGCAAAATCGGTAAAGTTGTCCATATTGATATAGAGGAACGTAAGGTATGGGTACAGTGTCCCAGTGAGGAGGATGCAATTGCCGTAACGCCGCTCACATGGGAAAATGTACATTATGTGCTCGATCCCAAAACAGACGAAATTAAGGCGGAAATAGAGGGCACTTTTACGCAATTGCCACTTAAAACAGCTTGGGCTATCACCATTCATAAAAGTCAGGGCTTAACTTTTGAAAAAGCAATTATTGATGCCGAAGCAGCTTTTGCGCACGGGCAAATTTATGTGGCATTAAGTCGCTGCAAAACCCTTGATGGACTGCTGTTAAGAACGCCAATTGGGCGGCACGGCATTATCAACGATAGCACAGTAATCGGGTTTACCCGGGAGATGATGCAAAATTTACCCAATGAAGAGCAATTGGCTGTGGCGCGCATCGCATATCAGCAGGAGCAATTGTTTGAACTGTTTCAATTTGAAGCACTGTTGAATCGGGTATATTATATTCGTAAAATATTGAATGAAAATACAAGCGCTGTTCCTGACTTTACGCACAAGTTGTTGCAAAGCATGGAAGAACCGTTGCGCACTGGCATTGTAGAAGTGAGCAATAGATTCAGGGCACAAATTCAACGATTGCTGTTTGTGCAGCCCGACGTGGCGCAAAACAGGCTGTTGCAGGAACGGATACAAAAAGCTTCACACTATCTTTCCGATAAGATAAACACAGTATTAAAAAAAGTACTGGTACAGATTGATTTGGATATTGATAATCGAACGGTGAAAAAACAGCTTTCGGTGGCGGTACAGCGATTGCGCGAGGACACCCACGTCAAATATGAATGCCTGCGAGCTTGTTATAAAGGATTTGACCTGGATAATCTGCTGAAAACCAAATCGATGTCTGCGATAAAGAAGCCGGAGAAAAAGCCAGACAGGGTGGCAGCTCCAGCCGTTGTGGATGAATCCGAACTGCCCAATCCGATACTCTTTCAAACTTTGCGTCATTGGCGGATTACCAAGGCCGAAGAACTTTCAGTGCCCGCTTATGGTATCTTTTCTCAAAAGACGCTTTGTGAATTGGTTATCCAACTGCCTCAAACTCTCGAAACGCTTGCGCAAATCAAAGGCATTGGTCAGATAAAACTCCGTCAGTTTGGTGAAGAAATTATAAATATTATTCAGGGCTATTGCAAAAATTACAAATAGGCTCTTTTGGAAAAAAAGTCGTATATTTGTGCCCATTATTATAAAATACTAAATAACTAATTATGAGACATGTAATTTTAATAAGCGCGCTATTTTGCGCAATGAGTGCCTTGCAGGCCGACCCGGGTGACAGTACCATTATACAAACTTTCTCTTTTTCTTCAGGGAGAGGTACTAAAACCGGCACATTTCTTTTTCCTGACGGAAGTAAGCAGTATGAAAAAATTCTGATGGTTTACACTGTCAAGTGTAATACTTCCGGGGCGAATGGTGTTTGCGGCGAATGGGATTATGACCAGGCTACCGAACTGTTACGATTTGTGCGTACAGACACCAGTATCAATGCCGTAATAGATACCAGTGGCAATGTCGTAACAGATTCCAGTGGGAATGCCATAATGGACACCAGCATCAATACCATATATGATATATGGCGGTTGGGGGTTTACATTACGCCTTATGGCAACGGATTAACTTTAGGCGATGGATGGTCTTGGATGTACGATGTTTCGGATTTTGTGCATTTGCTCAAAGATTCTGTTACTTTACGCGACCACAATAGCCAGCAGAATTTAGACCTTAAATTCGTTTTTATAGAAGGAACTCCTGTTCGCGAAGTGATTTCGATACGGAAAATTTGGGACAGTCGCGGAGTCGGTTTCCCCGGATATTGGGAGGGGTATCCTCTGAATAAATTTGACGATATTGTTCGTGATACCACCATAGCGCTAATGCCGGAAGAAAAAGGGGTAAAATTGCTCTCTACTATTACGGGACACATGATGAATGGAAACAATGCCGCTGCAGAATTTAGCCATAATGTACACACAATATTGGCTGATGGAAATGTGATTGAACAGTTTGATATTATCCAGCAATGCAGCAATAATCCCATGTATCCGCAGGGAGGGACATGGGTTTATGCAAGAGCAGGCTGGTGTACGGGTATGCCCGGCACAGTCAGGGAATTTGAATTGACGCCCTATGTTGTCAATAATAGCATCAATTTTGATTATGACGTGCAGTCGGACCCGAATGGCGTATATAAAATTGATTTAAAAATGGTAACCTACGGCGAAGTTAATCGTCCCGTAGATGTAGCAATGGTGGACATTATAGCCCCAACCGACAACTTGCAGCACAAGCGTTATAATCCTACTTTAGGCAACCCGATAATCAAAATTAAAAATACAGGCGCTGACCGCTTAACTGCGCTTGAAATAAGTTATGGATTTGGAGCACAGTCATTTACTTATCAATGGACAGGAAGTCTATCCTTTATGAAAGAAACGGAGGTAACATTGCCCTTTGTCAATTGGGATGCAGTAGGCGGAAGCGAGGCTTCCGGCACATTCTTTGTAGAATTACGTAATCCTAATGGAGTTGCCGATCCTACACCTTATAATAATAAAATGACTTCCACATTTAAACTGCCGCCCATCTACACGGCTAATGATTTTAGAATGTCATTTAAACCCGATAAACGTATATCTGAAACCAAATGGCGTGTAATTAGCATTGCCGGGAATGCAGTCATGGCACAATCGCAGGGGGGAATGAACTATGGTCAAACTTATACTGCAGATATAACATTACCCAGTGGTGGCTATATGCTGGAATTGACGGATGCTGCCGGAAACGGCATGATTGGCTGGTTGCATAACGAAACGGGTCTTGATGGAGCTGCCTATTTAAGAAGAAAAACTGAATATGACACTTGGATATCCTGCTACACCTTTAAGGCGGATTTTGGAGATGCAGAACGCTTCTATTTTGGTGTAAATCAATTTACAGGGATAAATGAACAGCCCTCTAATCTGGCAAATCTTTCGATCTATCCCAATCCGGCGCAAACGGAACTCAATCTTGACCTTACCCAACTTACTGCTACCTATGCTACTGCTACCGTTTACGATATAACAGGACGTGCTATTGCTACGCAGCAGGTAATTTCAGGTCAAATTAATACGATAGATATCAACAATCTGACATCAGGAATGCATTTTATTACGGTGAGTGAAGCTGGGCATAATATTTGGCGCGGTAAATTTATGAAATTGTAGCCATATTCGCTATATTTTCGCCCACTTGCAGCATCAGCCATAAAGGGGTTGAAGTGGCGCCGCAAATACCTACCGACTGCACACAAGCAAACGGTAGGTTTTTTAATTGATGCAATTGAGAAATAAAATAGGTGTTGGGGTTGGCTTGCTTGCATAATTCGTATAAATACAAGCCATTAGAACTCTTTTCGCCCGATACGAAAAGCACCAGATCGAAACGAACGGCAAACTCCCTGATGTGTTGTGATCGATTGGCTACCAGGCGACATATAGTGTCGTGGGCATGAAACAACGCTGCACAGCCTCGTGCTTCATATTGCCTCTTAATGGCTTCGATGAGTGCAGCGTAGGCATCCAAACTTTGGGTAGTTTGCGAATAGAGGGCTGCCGGTTTGGTGTAATCTATTTTATTAATATCTGATAACGAGGATATTACAACCCCTTTATTCTGGGTTTGTCCCACAAGACCAATTACTTCGGCATGACCCTCCTTGCCGAAAATGAGAATTTGAAGTGATTCATTGCCGCTGGTTTCCACATTTTTCCTGATTTTTTTTTGCAAGGCAAGCACCACTGGACAGGTAGCGTCAATCAGCTTAATGCGGTTTTGTGCTGCTAAAGCATAGGTTTCGGGCGGTTCGCCGTGTGCACGTATCAACACAGTGGTGTCGTATAGTTGTGTAAACTCCTGATGAGAGATGATTTGCAGGCCGAGTTGCGCTAAACGCGCTATCTCTTCGTTGTTGTGTACAATATCGCCCAGACAGTACAATTGCTGATGTGTTTCCAAATATTTTTCCGCTATTTCAATAGCATGAATAACACCGAAGCAGAAACCCGAATTTTGGTCAATTTCAATCTTCATTACAGGGTTGCGGGCAGTAGTGAATCTACAAATTCGGTACGGTTAAATGCCTGCAATTGCTCAATTTTTTCGCCAACCCCGATATATTTTACTGGAATTTTAAACTGGTCGGAAATGCCGATAACGACTCCGCCTTTGGCGGTTCCGTCTAATTTTGTAATAGCCAATGCATTTACATTGGTAGCAGCAGTAAATTGCCGGCACTGTTCTATTGCATTCTGTCCGGTAGAGCCGTCGAGCACCAGTAAAATTTCATGTGGTGCATCCGGTATTAACTTGCCAGCCACATTTTTAATTTTTGCCAGTTCGCGCATTAAATTTACCTTGTTATGCAACCGTCCGGCTGTATCAATGATAGCCACATCGCACTTTTTTGCAATTGCGGAAGCAATGGTGTCATAAGTTACAGCAGCAGGGTCAGAACCGGCAGGCTGGGTAATAATAGATACTTCAGCCCGCTGCGCCCACACTTCCAATTGTTCTACGGCTGCCGCCCGAAATGTGTCGGCAGCCCCCAGCATTACGCTATAGCCTTTTTGTTTAAATTGATAAGCCAGCTTGCCGATAGTGGTGGTTTTGCCTACGCCATTTACGCCCACTACCATAATCACGTAAGGAGTGCTGCGTTTGGGCAATTCAAAGCCGGTTGTTCCTTCCATATCGTTTTCGAGCAACAGCGTTGCAATCTCTTCTTTGAGTATAACATGCAACTGGTCGATACCCAGATATTTATCGCGCGACACCCGTTTTTCGATGCGATGAATAATGCGAACAGTAGTTTCAACCCCTACATCGGAAGCCACAAGTGCCTCTTCCAGCCGGTCGAGCAGTTCGTCGTCCACTTTCGATTTACCTACTACTGTTTTTGCTAAGCGTGCAAAAAAATTTTCTTTTGATTTTTCAAGTCCCTTATTTAACTCCTCTTTCTTCTCCTTGGTAAATATAGAAAAAAATCCCATAACAAACAAATTTTTGCAAAACTACAAAAAAAAACTGAGGTGATTATAAAAACCGGAAAATGAGTTGCTCATTTTCCGGTTTACAAATAAAATGAAAAACAAAGATCTACCTCTTCACAAATTTGGATGTGGTAAAACCATTGCTGCTTGTCAATTTAAGCATATAAACGCCTGATGATAAATCGGAAACATTAAGATGATGAACATTGCTATTTCCCTGCTGGATGTGAATGCGCTGGCCAAACATGTTAAAAATTTCAATGTTTTTTATTTGATTATTAGCTTGAACAGTCAAAAGATCCTGTACCGGATTGGGATAGATAGCGGCATTAAAGTCGCCCACACTGGCGATGCTTACAGGCTCTTTAATATCAGTATCCTTGCGTGGAATAATGCAGTAGGTATTGCGGGTTATTTTGTTTACTCCTGTAATATCCTTATTGGTTGTGGGAATTGTTCCAACCAAAACATTAAAAATATGAGTCCAAACGGCAGAATCTTGAATTACCTCGCCTTGACGCAATTTATAATAGGTGTTATTGGCAAATGATGTTGCGGGAGGATTTTCAAATCTGACACTGTTAATTTTAATCAATTGACTCTGAATGCTGTTCATGTAGTTATTGTCATTAAGTTGTGCCAAAGTTACAACAATCGGGTTAACTTCCGCATATTCAGCTATTTTTGTGTAGCTCGGCTGTTTTACTACGAGTTGCAAATGACCGTAGTAATTGGTCAGTGAGCCATAAATGCTGTTAATTTTGTCGCCTTGTACAATATTGGTAAGAATAGCAGGGCCGTTAGTAGTATTGTCGGCGGTGTTGTCAATAACGATAGCCGCGGTGGCATCCTGAATAAAAATCTGATTGCGGTAGGAACTGTTTATTGCCGTAACAACTGCATCGCCGGTCAATTTGTAAATTGTATTGTCTGAAGTGTTGGCATTGGGGTCGAGGGCAGTTGTCCATTTGGCACGCAATTCGGCAATTGTAGCCACGTGATATTGGGGATTGATCCCGTAAGTGAAGTTAAAAGTACTGTCGTTCATCACATTGCCGGCTAAGTCAGCGATATTTCTGATGGTAAGTGTATATAAAAGCCACAAAACACCCAATCCTAAGTAGTATATTATATTTACCTGATTTTCTTATATTTACCTGATTTTCCATTTAAAACAAATCGTC
>JAISAD010000116.1 GCA_031266895.1 Bacteroidales bacterium | reverse complement strand
TTACGTTGGCGATTGTTATTTTTGCCGGTTTGCGCGAACAGATGGAGCTGGTAGATGTGCCTAAGGGCATGCAGGGCGTGCCTATTGCCCTGATTACGGCAGGCATCCTGGCACTGGCTTTTATGGGATTTGCCAATTTGGTGTAGCTTATTTGAATCGTTTGGTTAAGAAAACTTAAAACTAATAACAAAATTAAATCATTAAACTATGGGAAAGAGAATACTTTTTACCATTTTCGGTTTATTAATCGCTTCAGGTATTGTTTTTTATGCTTGCGAGAAAGAGAAATTATTTCGCAAGGCAGGAACTGTAAAATCGCATGTTTCCGCTGCTTTTTATGACCAAAAACTGCTAAACCAGTTTATGCAGCTCCCCCTGGTTGACCAGTTTACAGATGTCATTAAATCCTATCTTCTTACTGTTAATAATGGCATTCTGTCATTCAAAAACGAGAAAGATTTTAATGAGATTTACGACACCCTTATCTATTTCTCCAATGAATGGGATCTGCTGCTTGAAAAAAATCCCTCGCAATACGCCGATTATATTAAATCTGATTCTTTCCCCGACTTTCCCATGCTTTTTGCTTTTGAAGTCATTACCGATTTTTATTCTTTAAGAGCACAAATTGAACGCGATGTATTTCAAATGCAGGCAAAGGGAGGTATTGACGAAAAAACAAACCCGGATAATCATTACACGGTATCAGACTTTTTCAGAACCCTGCTATCTCCTGACTGTGAATTAATTATTGGAGATTGGATATTGTTATTTGGGGAATATCAGCATCTTATTATTCGAGATCTGGATTTTGATAAACTTGCTGAGGTAAAAGCATTATGGAAGCAATACGGCGAAACTGATGGAACTGTTAGTGCATTTGAACGCCAACTGGCTATTGATATAGATGCCGTGAATTGGAAAAGTGATGAAAGTGGATGTCCTTCCTGTAGCACATTAGAAATTGAGGAATATATTCCCTGGACTACTTCTTCTCCTCAGACTGTATCTTTTTGGGCCATAATAAATGAAAAACCGATGGAGTACAAAACTTGGAGTACTTCTTCCTGTGATGCTCAAAAAATAAACTGGAATTTTGGCGATGGAACAACTTCCACAGAAGACAATCCCAAACACACTTATAGTAATGGAGGTTTTTACACGGTAAAAGTTAGTGTAACTCGTTATGACGGCAGTACCTGTGAAGCAGAAAAGAGAATTGAAGTTTCAAATTGCGGTGTGAATATCACTGATCCTGTAAAAGACCCCTCGTACCAAGGTTGCGGAGTGCGATATAAATTCAGGGCAACGCCTTTTCACAGCAAGAATCAAAATGCAATAAGTTATACTTTATCATTTCCCTTCTCTACAATTCCCGATCAAACCCAATCCACAAACAATTTTACCCAAATTTTCACCTGTAATCAGGATTATGTATATGAAATAAAAATTACCTATGCAGACGGATGTGCACACAAAACCACAAAAAGAATTAATGTTACCGGTACGGGAGATTGCATACTGAATAAAGATCATCAAAGGCATAAAGATATATCTACCTGTTCGGGTTACAAAATAAACCACCATTTTCGAGTATGGAGTGTTGGTTGTCTTAAGCGGGTATATGTCAAAAACGTTCATTATAAAAAGAACAGTTTGGGTTGGTGGATACTAAAAAAAGCCTCTAATATGAATGTTTCCTTTGGAGGAAATGTTGTTTACCCAATTCCTAATAATAAGATAGAAGTTCTCTTTAATTGTACTACTACAACTCCCGTTTATCCTAATGGAAAAAGTAACTCCAACAAAAGTATGTTACTTTATGATTATCCCATGAAAAAGGATTTTCGAGTAAAAAAGGAATCTGTTCACTCTTCATGGAGCGTAAAATCAAGTGGCAGTTGCAGTTGGGCTTCCAATAGCAATGAGATAAAATTGCATGACAAGCCTTGTGATGATTAATAATACTTAACTCTAAAAAATAAGATGATGAAAAATAAAACTAAAGTTTTGCCGTTTTTATTGCTTATAAGTATTGTAACCAATAGTGCATTGGCTCAAAAAAACAGTTGGACAATAGGTTGTGGTTTTGGATTAGTCGGTACTGTTTTTCAAAAAGGATATGTATTTGATTCTTATAGAAATACTCTGAGCAAAGAATGGCCATTTTCTTTTGAATTAACTACCACTTATGGTATTACCAATTATCTCTCTATCTCTACAGGAATAGCATGGGTATATAAAGATGCGGTATGTAAAAGAGTGAGCGTGGGAAAAAGAGAACAGCTGTATTTTAAAGTTACAGATTTTGACTCTTATAATACAAAAAGATTGTGTGCAATCTATCATTCTGTTGAAATTCCCATTAAATTAAATTTTTCTATTCCTCTGGGTAAAAGTCAATTTTATTTTACGGGAAACGCAGGGTTAATTTTTGATGTTATTATATCCTATCCCGAAGACTGGTTGCAACAAGATCGTTGGTATGAAACTCTCGGTTACGCTAGTAACAATTATGTACTCAATACAGAAATAAACCAGAGTAGTAATCTCAAAAAAGTAAATTTTCTTATCAATGCAGGAATTGGATTTGGCTACCACTTCAAATGTGGGGTTGGGTTATGGCTCACGGGCGATTATAATGCAGGCACTCGCATAATGAGTGACATAGCAATCAAAAACTCGTAACCAACTAATTAAATCGACAATGTTCAGACTTTCACTATATTATACACGAATACTATGATGATTTGCCTAGTGTTTTTCGTAAAATATAAGAATTAAAATTTTTCCCAAACCGATCT
>JAISAD010000108.1 GCA_031266895.1 Bacteroidales bacterium | reverse complement strand
ATAGTATCATGCAAATGAATGACACCAAGATAAGCTCCGTTTTCATTCACTACGAAAAGGCTGGTAATATTCTGCTTTTTCATCATGTCAAGCGCTTCTACGGCCAAGGTATCTTCTCTGGTAGTCTTAGGATTATGAGTCATTACATCCCGGGCAGTGAGGTGGCTATAGTTGGAATTGCGCTCCAGCATGCGTCGCAAATCGCCGTCTGTAATTGCACCAACGATTTTATTATGTTCTATTACGGCCGTAATCCCCAAGCATTTACCCGAAATTTCAAGGATTACTTTCGGCATTGAGTCGTTGGGTTCTACCAGAGGAACTTCGTTGAATTTGTATAAGTCAAGTACTTTCACGTAGAGTCGCTTTCCAAGAATGCCGCCGGGGTGGTATCGGGCAAAATCCTGCGAGGTAAAACCTCGCTTTTGAATCAGGCAGGCGGCTAGCGCATCGCCCATCGCCAATTGGGCTGTTGAACTGTTGGTGGGCGCAAGATTGTTGGGACAGGCTTCGTGCTCTACGGAACAGTTGAGCACAAAATCGGCTTCCCGAGCCAGAAACGATTGAAGGTTGCCTACCATAGCAATCAGTTTATTGCCGCACTGTTTCAAAAAGGGAATTAAGAGCGAAATTTCAGGCGTATTTCCGCTTTTGGAGAGGCAGATTACCATATCGTCGGGCTGAATAATGCCCAAATCGCCATGTACGGCATCGGCGGCATGCATAAAAATGGCCGGCGTACCGGTTGAATTGAATGTAGCCACTATTTTTTGTGCAATAATAGCGCTTTTGCCTATGCCTGTAACAATAATACGCCCGTTTGTTTCATATATTGCAGTTACAGCCTCTTCAAATTGGGCATCAATAAAGTTTTTTAAGCGCAAAAGGACATCTGCTTCGTCCTGTAATACGGTTTGCGCAATGGCTATGATGTTATTATCCATGATAATTTTGATTTGAAGCAGCAAAAGTACAGGAATTTTTTCAATTTTCTTTTTTTTTGTATTTTTGCCGGCAATTTTAACGACTAAAAATTTATTTATGGGAAGAGCATTTGAGTTTAGAAAAGCGCGAAAATTCAAGAGATGGGGCAATATGGCAAAAGTGTTTACCCGTCTTGGAAAAGAGATTACTATGGCAGCAAAAGCTGGCGGCGGCGACCCTACCCTCAATCCGAAATTGAGAATGCTGGTACAAAACGCCCGTTCGGAAAACATGCCGAAAGATAATGTGGACAGAGCTATTAAGCGTGCTTTTGAAAAGGATACTTCCGATTACAAAGAGATTTTTTACGAAGGATATGGTCCGCATGGCGTGGCCTTTTACATTGAAACCGCTACCGATAACCATCAACGCACGGTGGCTAACATTCGCAGCTATTTCAACAAAATGGGCGGGGCACTTGGCACTTCGGGAATGCTTGATTTTATTTTCGATCGAAAATGCAGTTTTACGGTTACTAAAAGAGAGGGTGTGGACATAGAAGGGCTGGAGCTTGAATTGATTGACTACGGAGCAGAGGAGATATTTGAAGATGAGGGAGTTATTATGATCTATGCCGAATTTCAAAATAACGGTCCTATCCAAAAGTATTTGGAGGAAAATGGCTTTGAAATCCAAAGCATGAAGTTTGAAAGAATCCCTAATGATATGAAAGAGGTAACGCCTGAGCAGCGGGAAGAGGTTGAAAAACTGCTTGAAAGGATTGAAGAAGATGAGGATGTAACCAACGTCTTCCATAATATGTTAATTGAAAATTAAGAAGTTAGAATTGTAAATCGTAAATGCAAAGATATTATTATAAATTCAGAGTCTATTTTGACGATATTGAGGATTTTTTAAGGGATATAGAAATTCTTTCTACTGATCATTTTGAATCGTTTCATGCTGCCCTGATTGAGGCGGTTGGGTTGAAACGCGGTGAATTGGCCTCCTTTTCAGTTTGTGACCCGAAATGGAACAAGCAAAAAGAGATAACTTTAATTGATATGGGAGATGATGATCTGCTCGAAAATCCGGAATATGAAGAAGGAGACGGTTTTTCTACCAAATCGCATCTGCCGCAATTTGTTATGGGCAGTTCAGTACTCAAGGATTTTATTGCTGATCCGCATCAGCGTCTTATTTATGAATATGATTTTTTGAACCCCAAAGTTTTTTATATTGAACTGCTGAAAACCTTACAGGTTCCGGAATATGCTGATAATAATGATTTTCCGAGATGCGTTTACAAATCGGGTGAGTTACCAATTGAGGCTCCTAAGCTGGGAGATTCAATCGGCGATGAATCTTATTTGGAAGAGGAGGATTTGGATAACGATAACGGTTTTGAAGACGGCTTCAATGACGAGGATTTAGACTTGAATGCTGTTGATGACTATCCCGGATATTAATAAGCCTGCGCTTGTTGTCGTTGCCGGTCCTACAGCTGTCGGGAAAACCGGTTTTGCAATTGAGTTGGCGCAGCAGTGGCAATGCGATATTATTTCTGCCGACTCACGGCAATTTTACAGGGAAATGCGCATCGGAACTGCTTTTCCCTCAGATGAAGAGCTGGCACGCGTTCGTCATCATTTTGCAGGGCATCTTTCTATTCACGACTACTACAATGCATCGCGCTTTGAGGAAGAGGTGTTGGCTTTATTGAAGCAGCTGTTTAAGGAGCAGCCTGTTGTAATTATGACGGGCGGAAGCAGCCTTTATATTGATGCTGTGTGTTATGGCATTGACGATTTGCCGGCTTTTGATCCTCAAATACGGAAATATGTAATGGAACTCTATGATAAAGAGGGAATTGACGGATTACGAATGGCCGTAAAACAGCACGATTCACAATTTTACCACAATACTGACATCGCCAATTACAAGCGGCTGATGCGTGCACTGGAAGTGTCGCTGCAAACGGGAATTCCCTATTCCCGGCAATTGACGCAACATCAAAAAGAGCGTCCATTTCAAATTGTGAAATATTGTTTGACTCGTCCCCGCGAGTCGCTGTTTCAACGTATTAATCAGCGCGTAGATGGGATGATGAACGCAGGTTTGCTTGAAGAAGCCCGTTCTCTTTATCCTTATAAAGAATTAAATGCTTTGAATACAGTGGGCTACAAAGAACTGTTTGCCTGTTTTGATGGTCAGCTTTCTTTAGAACAGGCTGTAGAAGATATTAAAACACATACCCGTCGTTATGCCAAGCGACAACTTGCCTGGGTGAAACGGGATGGAGGATATTTAAATTATGAATTGTAACTACTGTATTGTGTCAAGAATATTGCATATTGCGTTAAATACCGTTTCAACGTTTTGCATTCCATTGACGGTTCGTATTTTATTCTGTCTGGCGTAGTAATTTTCTAACGGCCTGGTAAGTTCAAAATAGTTGCTGATACGCTGCTTGAGAATGTGTATGACATCATCGGAACGCCCCTCCAATTGAGAACGTTTGGTAATGCGATTGATTATTTCCTTTTTATCTACCTGAATATCAATTACTATTGTAATCGAAATGGTTTTGTGATAACCAATGCCATCCATCATTTTAGCCTGGTCGATAGTGCGTGGCACGCCATCAAAGATAAAACCGTTATTGTTTGTGTAATTGTCTATGTGAGCCACAAGCATATCCAGCGTTAAATCGTCAGGACAGAGGTTGCCTTTTTCGATAATTTCTTTTACATGCCGCCCAATGGAACTTTGCGAAGCAATCTCCTGCCGAAACAGTTCACCGGTAGAAATGTGGTCTAAATTATATTTCTCACTGATAAGCCGAGCCTGTGTTCCTTTTCCGCTGCCGGGCGCACCTAACAGTACAATATTAAAATGCTGCTCCATAATTGTTTATTTTAAGCTATTCGCAAACTTGATAAATATCAATTAAATTGCGGCCTGTGCCATTGTAGTCAAGCCCGCGTCCCACTATAAACTTGTCAGGAATGGGCAATCCGACAAAATGCACCGGCAGTGAATGCTTGTAGGCATCGGGCTTGAAAATCATTGTGGCGATTTTTATATCTTTCACATTCTGATTTTTAAGAATATCTACAATATAAGCATACGTATTGCCCGTATCTACAATATCTTCGATAATCAACACTCTTTGATTGGTCAAATCTTCAGTGAGGCCAATCAGGTCTTTTATGGTGTGGGTGCACTCCGTTCCGCTGTAGGAAGAGAGTTTGATACACGATATGCGACAGTCAACAGTAAGCTGTTTCAATAAATCTGCTGCAAACACTATTGCGCCATTTAGCGTAATTAGCAGCATGAGACAATTATTTTCATACTCTCTATTTATTGCCTGAGCTACTTCTGCTATAGCTTTATCTATCTCTGAATGAGGAATAAACAATTCAAAACATCGATCGCCTAAAGTGATTTTATTCATTCTGACTTTTAAAAAAAATAAGTTGCAAATGTACATAATATTTTTGGAATGCAATTTACGAGTACAAAACAATTGCCCAATTCCATAAACTTAAAAAAGGGAAGCTCCAAAGCCTCCCTCGTTCATAATTTATAATTCGTAATTTAAAGTTACTTCGCCACCACAATCTTTCCGGTTTCTATCTGCAGGCCGTTGGCGGTTATGCTGTAAACGTAGCTGCCGGAGGGGATGCCGGCGGTTTCCCAAATCCACTGACCCTGTGCGCTCGGGAGCGAACGGGTGAGGAGCGGCCGGCCGCTCTGGTCAGTAATGGAGAGCTGCGCAGTGCCGTCGAAGCTGCCAAAATCCCAGATAAACGAGGCGTATTCCTTTGCCGGATTGGGAAATACCTGCACCTTGCCTGCAGAGGGGGCTGAGGCGGATGTGGCGCCTCCGTGCATTCCTCCGGATGCCATGGCCTGCGATTTTTCGGGCAGCTCTTCCAGGCAGATGTCATACAGACCGCACAGGATGTTGTGCGCCAATACTCTGCCACGGCCGGTGTGGGTATTTTCAAAATTTATCAGCCACTCCAGGCTGGCGCTGTCTAATCCGTGAATGGACTGGCTGTTTTCGTGCAGCTCCCTGCGATAAGCAATGTAATCCTTAAAGTCGGAAATTTC
>JAISAD010000044.1 GCA_031266895.1 Bacteroidales bacterium | reverse complement strand
GTAGTCAAAAAAATACATGCCTCTTGCAGCCAGTGTATTGATGGCATTTACTTGACGGCGCAAACTCTCTTTCACTTTCTCCTGAAACAGATCCGGGTTATCAGCCATCATTTTTAATGAAGTTTCAAATGACTGATCTGCAGGGTAATAACCTCCTGCCCAGGGATTATGCAGCGAAGTTTGATCTGAGCCTAAGTCCACATGAATTTGGTTTGCGGCGCAATACTCCCATAAGTTGACCACATTACCCTGATAGGCGAATGAGTGGGCTATTTTGGCTTGACGTGCTTCGTCCACCTTAGCCATAAGGGTATCAAGATTATCGTGCACTTCGTCCACCCATCCCTGGCTGTATCGTTTTTGGGTAGCGGCCGGATTAATTTCGGCGGTAATGGAAACCACTCCGGCAATATTGCCGGCTTTAGGTTGTGCACCCGACATGCCTCCCAATCCAGCGGTAATAAACAGTTTTCCGGCTAAGCCTCCGCCTGTCTTGCGTCCTGCATTGAGCACTGTAATAGTTGTGCCATGTACGATTCCTTGCGGCCCTATGTACATATAAGATCCGGCAGTCATTTGTCCATACTGAGTAACACCCAGTGCGTTAAATTTTTCCCAATGGTCGAGTTTTGAATAGTTAGGAATTACCATGCCATTGGTGATCACTACACGGGGCGCTTCCCTGTGCGAAGGAAAGAGGCCGAGTGGATGTCCGGAGTACATCACCAGTGTCTGCTCGTCGGTCATAGTGGCCAAATATTGCATTGCGAGGCGATATTGTGCCCAATTTTGGAACACTGCACCGTTGCCGCCATAGGTAATCAACTCGTGGGGATGCTGGGCTACTGAAGAATCTAAATTATTTTGTATCATTAACATAATCGCTGCTGCTTGCCTGCATTGAGCAGGGTAGGCTTCAATAGGACGGGCAAACATTTCATAATTGGGGCGAAAGCGATACATGTATATCCTGCCATGATTGTACAGTTCTTGTGCAAATTCGAGGGCTAATTCCGCATGCCACTTGGGGTCAAAATAGCGAAGTGCATTGCGCAACGCTAACTTTTTCTCCTCTTTGCTTAAAATATCTTTCCGTTTCGGGGCATGACTAACAGATAAATCGTAAGGTTTGGAGGCGGGCAGTTGCGCCGGAATGCCTTGTAACAAGTCGTTTTGAAATTCTTGTAATGTCATTGAGCTGTCTTTTTTAGCGAGTGCAAAAATACAGGATTTTCCTGTTTTAGATAATATGCCTGTCTTTAAAACAGTAGAGACCGTTTGAATTTTACTTTTTTAATTCTTTCATCAGTTGCGAAATTTCTTTAAATTTGTTTGCAATTTCGATTTTTTGCGGGCATTTATTCAAGCAAACTTTGCAATTGGTGCATCCTGTCGGCTGGGCGCTTTCGGGCAAAGTGTTCATGTTGGCCAGAAATGCCTGCTTGCGGCGTTCAAAATCACTGTCGCGCGAGTCGCGCAAATTGGGCACTGCTCCCTCTGTTACCGACTTGTTGTAAGCATGGAAACTGCCCGGAATATTGACTCCAAAGGGACAAGGCATACAGTACTGACATTCAGTACAGGGCACGGGACTAAGCGTCAGGAAAGTTTTCAAGGCACGCTCTACCACCTCATACTGCGCGGTGCTCATCGGCTTGAAATCGGTTAATGTTTTCACATTGTCCTGCACCTGTTCCATAGTCGTCATACCACTCAACACCGTCATCACATTGGGCAGCGAGGCGATGTATTGTACTGCCCACGAAGCGATAGAACGATTGGGATCAGTATCGGTAAACACTTTGGCGGCTTGCGGAGTCAGGTTGGCTAACATGCCACCGCGCACAGGCTCCATGATTACACACTGTATATCGCGTTTGGTAGCCTCGCTGTACAGAAATTCGGAAAATACTTTCCAATCATAATAGTTGGCCTGTATCATGCAGAAATCCCACTTGTGCTGATCTAAAAACCAGGGAAATTCTTCTGTTACGCCATGAAAGGAGATGCCTAAGCGCCGTATTCTTCCCTCTTTTTTCTGCAGCAGCAGATAATCGAGCACGCCATATTCATGATACACTTTCTGGTAGTTTTCTTTCGTAGATACAGAGTGTAGCATGTAAAAGTCAAAATATTCTACCTGACATTTTTGAAGTTGCTGTTCAAAAATTTGCTTGGCGTGTTCGAGACTTTCTACAATGCGTCCGGGCATTTTGGTAACCATATAAAAGGAATCGCGAGGATATTTTTTCATCGCTTTGCCTATAAAGGTTTCCGACATTCCTTGATGATAAAACCATGCCGTATCAAAGTAATTTACTCCATGCTGGTAAGCGTAATCTACCATTGCCATAGCCTTTTCTTCGTCAATGTCAGTTTTGCCCTCTTCTTTAAGAGGGAGACGCATGCAGCCAAACCCCAGCAGGGATACCGGCGAATTGAGGATTTTATCTTTGCGTGTGGTTACTTTACCCTCGCCATCAGGAGCTGGCAAAGAATCGAATTGTGAAAATTTTTGCACTATGGCTTCTTTGTTTTTTATGCCAAAATAGATACCGGCAGCACCCAAAACGCCTGCACTCATGTATTTTAGCGCGGCGCGGCGCGAAATTTTACGTTTTTTTTCTTTTTCTTCATTCATAGTTTTGCAGTTATTGATGTTAATTTTTCTTGATTATTATACCTATATTGTTTTTTTACGATAAGAATGCTCAATTCGTAGAGCAGCAGGATGGGTAATGTTACTAATAGCAACGTAAATATATCAGTAGTAGGGGTAATGATGGCTGCCACAATCAGGACAATGACGGTGGCATATTTTCGATACTTTTTCATTAATGCTGGTTTAATCAATCCAAATTTACTTAAAAACCAAGCCATTACGGGAATTTCAAATACAATGCCCAGCAAGAGGGTAAGCAATAGAAAGGTGTCAATGTATGAATTGAGGTTAAAGAGGTTTTGTACGCTTGTATCTACCTGATAATTAGCCAAAAATCGGAATGAAAATGGGAAAATAATGAAGTAGCTCAACAGTACGCCAATAAAAAACAGTCCGAAAAAGGCCGGAATGAGGCGCAAAGCCCATAGCCGCTCTTTTTGATAGAGGGCAGGTGATACAAAGCGAAAAATCTGATAGATGATGTAAGGCGAAGCACCCACTACCGCCACATAACAGCTTACTTTAATGTGTATCATAAATTGAGCAGTAAGTTGCGTGTTAATAATCTGTACATCAGTGTCTTGAAAATGCAAAAAGGATAATGAGGAATGAGTGGCCAACTGGTTGAGTAGCCGAAAAGTAATAAAATCGGGATTTCGTGGCGCCAATACCATTCCAAATAGTAGCTCCTTAAAGCAAAAAGCCACCACGGCCAAAAGCGTTATCGCAATCAGGATACGAAAAAGCACTTTGCGCAGTACGTCAATATGATCCCAAAAGGTGAGCAACTCACTCTTCATTCTTTTGATGTTCTATAGTATTAGGCTGATTTTTACCCTGTTCGGAGACATCCTTGTGATCAGGGTCTATTTCATTCATTCCCTCTTTAAAACTTTTCACCCCGCGCCCTAAACCGCGCATCATTTCGGGAATCTTCCGACCGCCAAACAACAACAGAATAATCAGAGCGATAAAAATCAACTCCTGTGCGCCCAATCCTAATAATAAAAGTGGTATTTGCATTTTGTTTAATTTTTTTTATTTACGTGATTTGCAATTACTTATATTCCCGAAAAATTGTTCAAATACTGGAACAGCCACAACTCGATAGTGAGGGCCATAGTACTCATTAAAAGCACGGCTATGGTGCATGGCCATGCGTGGATTTTCGTGCAGCAGGCTGTCAATGTGTGCTTTATCCTGTTTAAAATCTTTAACAGGCAATTTTCTCTTCTCAATAATCGAAACTATAAAATGCCATTCGTCAGGCCATTGATGCATATCTTCTTCATTCACCATAGCCGCACTTATGGTAAAGGCTTCTGCCAATTGATTGACACTCATTTTGTCTTGTCGTACTAAATCAATATTGACTCGCACAAAATGATGTCGCCATCCCAACGGTTCTACCGGCGGTGCAAGCGATACGGGACTATTTTCCAGTTCATTTTTTAAATAGCGTGCCACCATGGCGGTATCCGAAATAGCATGACCGGTGCCGAAACAGTCTTGATAGAAATTTTTGTAAACGTCTTGCAAGCGCGATTCGGGGTAGGTTTTCAGTTGGGCAAGCAAGGCCAATTCTATCTGTTTTTCGCGAGTTTGGCAACTGCTAAAAAAGAAACATACGGCAATATAAGCGACTGTAAATGCCGTTTTTCTTACTTTTGTTTTCATGTAATTCTTTGACCATTAATTTATTATAAAATTCCAGCTATTTTCATAGCCGCTGCAAAAATAAAGAAAAATCTTTTATTCTTGCACCCTTTTGCGGTTTTATTGGGCATGGCGCCCCATAGTACGTTTTTTTTTGGACGTAAGAATTATGGTTTTCGCACCGGAATAATCATTCGTATGATTATGATTAATAAGGCTATACCTTCCCAAGCAGCCCAAATCAGTAAATCCATAAAATGAAAACTGTTAAGGTAAAGATTATGAAATTCGATAGCAGGATATTTTTCTCCTTTTCCATGTTTTATAGGTTTGCAATACCTTTTTGGCCTTAACTGTATCTATTAACCGATGAACAACTGCATATTTATACTCCTCTTCTGCGGCATATCATTCGTAAGGGACACTGCTTTTTGTCCACTCTTTTTGA
>JAISAD010000025.1 GCA_031266895.1 Bacteroidales bacterium | reverse complement strand
TAAACGCTTCCATAAAAATTAATACTCAAATATTCAGCCCCCCTAAAAATATTTTTATTGGTATAAGTAAACGAAAGATAGGTTTTATCCGTACGCATTGACATCTCCATTGCAGTGCCATGTACCTTGCGACGCGTCAGTTGATAACGTGTATCCAAAAAGCCGTACTTGCTGCTTGTATCTTTTAGCGCATGATTTTCAATAGCTTCCATGCTAATAATGCTGAAATTGTTCAGTGCATTGATACGATTATACGAACGGGTAAAATCGGATTTAGCGTAAGTTTGGTCTCTTTTAGTAAAAATCACATCTGTAATGGCACGATATTTATAATCACGAAACTTTTTTTTGCTATCGCTAACACTGTGCGGCCTTATAAAAAAGTAACGCGTACTGTCCAAACGATTGCGGAGCGTACGAAACAGCACCGTATCCATTGGAGCATCTCGACCGGTGCGCACGTCATAATTGGTATAGATATAAACATTATTAAAACGGTACTTGTAAGTCATTTTTTCCTGTATGTCGCGACTCTTTATTTCGTCAAAATTAATTAAAATATCAAGGCGCACGGTAGGATGTCCCTTTTTATCGCGCAAGGCAGTCGAATTAAATGTATCCACTTCAATCGTAACAATTTCGTTGGGCACGTAGTAATAGCCCTTATCACGAATGAGTGTCAGAATGCGCTTCCGCTCCTGCGCCAGCAAATCTTCATTGTACGGCTGCCCACGTTTAGCCAAGCTGTTGGCGGTATCGGACAAAATAATGCGGCGATATTCGGGAATGTCAATTCGATAGTGAATCTCGCGAATATAATAGCACTCATTGGCGGTAATATGATAAATTACTTTTGCCTTTTTAGAGTTACTCTTTAGAAACATCACCTCAGGCCGTGTTTTCGCATCAAAATAGCCCATTTTCTTCATGGCGATTTTGATTTGCTCTATCGAACCGGTGATTTGCGTACTATCAAGCAATACCGGCGGCTCGCCTACCGTTTCACCCAGCCATGTTTTCAAGCGACGATAGCGATTGACATGCCAGGGGATTCCTTTTTCCAAACTTTTGTAGAGGAAGTTATGCACCGGATAAGTGCACAAAATGGAGTCCAGATTGAGCTGTTTTTTAGCTTGATAATGAGCATATAATGTAGTTTTAATATTGAAAATATTCATAAACTTCCTGTTAGTTTCAGGGCGCAGCAAATAATACAAATCATCGAATTGCCTGCCCTTAACATCCTCCATTTTTACGACATTTTGCACCAGCATATACTCGTTCTGTTTCAATATTCGTGTAGAAGAACAAGCCGCGAATAGCAACAGCAATACACCCACCGTAAAAAAAGCGAAAAGCCGACTCATCCCTTAGCGCATATCATTAATTTGAATCCCTGCATACTGGCTCACATCAAACTTAAACTTGCTATCATCCAGCGGTTTATTCACTATCATCTTATCTACAATGTAAGTATGAATTGTATTATCCTTTTCATAAATCGCAATACTTTTAAGTTCATTAGTAGCCTGCTCTATCTTCAACTGTATTTTATAGTACGATTGTATTTTAACAGGTGTTAAAGCAATGACAAGCAATATTTTATTATTAACAAACTCTTCACGAATTAATTTGGCACGATACAATTTGCTCCAATTGGCAAGCATTTTGGCCGGATTAAGCCACTGTTCCTCATTTTCATCATACTCGAAAATAGAAACCTCATTAGTAACAGGCTGATAGTTCCATATTGTAACACCATCGCAATAAAATTGCTGATCGTTGTGAGCAGTTTGATAACTTGTGCCTTTTAGGAACAGTTTCCCCTTAAAAGTTTCCAAAGTTTTGGTATTTTTCTCTCTTTTGTAGGTAAAATCAAATTGTATGGTCGAAAATTCGGCATATTTTTTCGATACATCATTAAGCGTCTTAACAGCGCCACCATCTACATTCTTAGGTGTTTGCGCTGTCAAAAACATTCCCGGAAAGAAAATGAAAAGCAACCAAAACAGATTTTTCATTACATTATAATTTTACTGCTAATGAACTGCAAAAATACAAAATATAATTGAAATTTGAAACTTACTGTTTCACACGAAAGTGAAAAATAACGGGTATCGGGAAGCGAATATTTAATTATTTCCATATTTTACGTACTGGCATAATTCTATATTTGGGGATCGGATATTTGTGCTTTCAAAAGATATTTTTCCCAAATCACACCATGTTATGGATATTAAAAATTTTTATGTACTTTTGCAAGCCAAAATACTAATGAAGTATGAATTTGAAATACTCGTCTATTCTGTTCCTTACACTGGTACTGTTGCTAACAGCATGCCGGGATACTCCCAAGCAATCGTGCCGCAGGTTTCTCCATGCTTACCTCGCCGGCGATTTTTATAAGGCACAGCAATATGCTACCACCGAAACAAAAGAGATGCTTGTTCTGCTCAATCAATATTTTAAGCAGGCAATGGATACAGTGGAAGTAAATCGAATTGAAAATGCAAATCTGCGAATCAAATCCTTGCAAAACGAACATGTAACCGACAGTACCGCAGTACTATTTTGTAAATTTTACATAGACAACAAATTAGACTCAACCCGTGTATTGATGGTGAAAGAAGGGGAACGCTGGCTGGCTAAATTTCCCTATACCGATAGATAAAAAGAAAAAATGAGTACTGAGAAGAAGAATTTTATTGAGGAGTTGAAGTGGCGTGGTATGATTCACGATATTATGCCGGGCACGGAAGAGTTGTTGAGCCGAGAGATGACAACAGCCTATCTGGGCATTGATCCCACTGCCGATTCATTGCATATAGGACACTTGGTAGGCGTGATGATGCTGACCCACTTTCAGCGTTGCGGCCATCGCCCCATAGCCTTGCTTGGTGGCGCTACCGGCATGATTGGCGACCCTTCAATGAAGTCAACCGAAAGAATATTGCTCGAAGAGGATACTTTACGACATAATCAAACATGCATAAAAAAACAGCTGGCCAAATTTCTGAATTTTGAATCCGAAGCACCCAATGCTGCCCTGTTAGCCAATAACTACGATTGGATGAAAGAGTTCTCTTTTCTTGATTTTATCCGCAATATTGGCAAACATATTACCGTAAATTACATGATGGCCAAGGATTCAGTGAAGAAACGACTGAGCAGCGATTCTTCCGTGGGGATGTCGTTTACCGAATTTTCATACCAGTTGCTGCAAGGTTACGATTTTCTTTATCTTTATCAGCATAACGGGTGCAAATTGCAGATGGGAGGCTCTGACCAATGGGGCAATATTACCACCGGAACAGAGTTGATACGCCGCAAAACCGGCGGAGAAGCCTACGCACTTACTTGCCCGCTGATTACTAAAGCAGACGGCAGCAAGTTTGGCAAGACTGAAAAAGGCAATATCTGGCTTGATCCCGAAAAGACATCGCCCTATACATTCTATCAATTTTGGCTTAATTGTCCGGATGAGGACAGCAAAAAATATATCCGAATTTTTACCCTCCTTACAAAAGAAGAGATTGAAGCCTTAGAACGGGAACATAATGCTGTCCCACATCTCAGGATTTTGCAAAAGTCTTTGGCGCAACATATTACTATTAGAGTACACTCGCAAGAGGAGTATGATGCTGCCGTGAGCGCATCCAATATACTCTTTGGCGCAGGTACTGCCGAAAACTTGGCTTCCCTGCCTGAAAAACTATTTTTATCACTCTTTGATGGCGTACCTCAGTGCAGCTTATCACAGGAACGCCTTGCAGAAGGTATTCCTGTGGTTGATTTTTTGAGCGACTGTACCCATATTTTTTCCTCTAAAGGAGAAGCGCGCCGCATGTTAAAAGATAACGGCATATCTATCAACAAAAACAGGGTAATCGATACGTTAATAGTGGATAATTCTCTATTAATCAATGAAAAATATATTGTAGTGCAGAAAGGAAAGAAAAATTATTATATTGTGAAGATAGAAGAAAGAAAGAGTTAATATCAAGAAATGTAAGAAAACAGAAATATGAATTGGATTGGCATTTTAATACTCATTGTAATTGGCATTGTGGCGCTGATACTGGATTTTCTGGTTATCCCGGGCGCATTTGTCAGCATCATTGGCGGCTGTTTTATTCTGGCCGGCATTATTATGAGCTACGTACTTTATGGAGTAATAGCCGGCAATATTGTGCTGTTTGCTACTATTGCGCTGACTGTTTTGGCCATAGTGCTTACATTGCGCTCCAAAACATGGAAACGGCTGGTGCTCAATACGGAAATTGACAGTAAAATGAATGAAATAGATGCATCCAAGATTGCAGTAGGCATGCGGGGAGTAACTATTTCCAGGCTTGCTCCTGCCGGCAAAGCCCAATTTGGCGACGAGTACGTGGAGGTAACTTCCCCGCTGGGGTTTGCAGATCCACAAACTCCCATTGAAATTACTCATATTGAAGGCAGTAAAATCATTGTAAAATTAATTCATAATTAACAAAACTTAAGAATCATGAACTTTGTAACAATCATTATTTTTCTAGGATGCCTTTTCCTGCTCATCCTGCTTTTGTGGATGATACCTGTTGGCTTATGGTTTACCGCTTTGGTAAACGGAGTACATGTATCACTGGTCCAATTAATCTTAATGCGCTGGCGTAAAGTCCCCCCCGGTACTATTGTCAATGCTCTCATTACCGGAACAAAAGCGGGTTTGCAACTCAATCGAGATCAATTGGAAGCACACTATTTGGCCGGCGGACGCATTAATCCGGTGGTAAATGCTCTTATTTCTGCTGGAAAAGCCAACATTCCGCTTGATTTTAAAGCGGCCACTGCTATTGACCTTGCCGGTCGTAACGTATTGGAAGCCATCCAAACTTCCGTAAACCCAAAAGTAATTGACACGCCTCCTGTGGCTGCTGTGGCTAAAGACGGCATTCAGTTGATTGCCAAGGCACGCGTAACGGTGCGCACCAACATCAAGCAACTGGTTGGAGGTGCAGGCGAAGAGACCGTAATTGCCCGTGTTGGCGAGGGTATTGTTACAGCTATCGGATCAGCCGATTCGCACAAAAATGTACTCGAAAATCCAGACTCTATTTCTAAGTTGGTGTTATCAAAAGGGTTAGACTCCGGTACGGCTTTTGAAATTCTTTCTATTGACATCGCCGACGTGGATGTAGGTAAAAATATTGGCGCCATTTTGCAAATGGACCAGGCCAATGCCGATAAAAATATTGCACAGGCAAAGGCAGAAGAACGCCGGGCTATGGCTGTGGCCAACGAACAAGAGATGAAAGCCAAAGCGCAGGAAGCCCGTGCTAAAGTGATTTTGGCCGAAGCTGAAGTGCCCCTTGCTTTAGCCGAATCATTCAGAAGTGGTAATTTTGGCGTTCTAGATTATTATAAACTGGAAAATTTGAAAGCCGACACGCAGATGCGTGATACTATCGGCCGAAGCGGACAAACGAAACCTAAAGAAAATAAATAAAAATAAACTTAATTAACAAAACTATGAAACGAATTAGCATCATGCTTGTAAGCTTGTTATTTGCCACTCAATTGTGTGCGCAAGACATTAAACTGCCCGAACCTCAAAAAACGGGAGGAATGCCCCTCATGGAAGCGCTTAATTTGCGCAAGACTGACCGCGATTTTTCGCCCAAAGAATTGGACAATCAATTATTATCCAATCTATTATGGGCGGCCAATGGCATTAATCGCCCCGATGGCCGCCGAACCGCTCCAACTGCTCGCAATATGCAACAAATGGACATCTACCTCTATCTTCCATCCGGCGTATATCTCTACATGCCTAAGGAAAACATATTGAAGCTGATTGTGGCCGGCGATTACCGCAAGGAGTCTGCTAAACAGGAGTTTGCTCAAAAAGCGCCGGTAATTTTGGTGTATGTGGCCAACTATGATAAAATGGATTGCGACGAAGAGTGTCGCACATTTTACGGCGCAACCGACTGCGGCAATGTGAGCCAGAATGTGTATCTTTTCTGCGCTTCCCAAAAATTGCACACTGTAGCAATTGGCATGATTGATCGGGAAGCTATTACAAAACTGTTGAAAATCAACGGAAAACCTATTTTAGGACAACCGATAGGATTTCCGAAATAATTAATTGGTGATGGCACAAGGGGCATGTTTTTATTTGTTGTATATGTCTCTTGTGCTTTTTTTTATTTAGAATTATGAAAAAAGTCGCATTATTTATTGTTATATTCGGATTGCTTGTGTGCGGGCAGGCGCAGAAAAGCTTTACATTTACTTACAGTAAAATAATGCTTGACAGTACCTATCGAAATCAACCTGATAATCCAATGGTCAAAATTTTAAAACCCTATAAAAAATTGCATGACAGGGAGATGTCAATTGTAATAGGAGAAGCGGAAGAAATTTTGAAGTCGCAGCCACCACAAAGTCCGCTGTCGAATCTCTGCACTGATGTATTGTTTGAGGCGACCAATCGCTATTGTGAACTGCATCAATTGCCGCTGGTAGATTTGTCGCTGCTCAATTTTGGAGGTATTCGAGACAGCCTGCTACAAGGTCCCATTACAATAGGCAAAATTTATGTTATTTCTCCATTCGATAATTATTTATGTATTATCGAATTGAAGGGAAGTACATTACAAGAAATATTTTCCCAATTTACCTCTACTCGAAATCAACCTTATTCTCATGCTAAAATCAATTACAAAGAGCATAAACCGGCGCAAATCTGGGTAAATGGCGCACCACTTGATCCTAATAAGAATTACAGACTCGCAACGGTAGATTTTATTCGCAATGGTGGCGATAATATTATCCCCAATTCTCAAAATATTAAAGACAAAAATGTTATAACAACTAAACTCATTCTTCGCGAGCTAATTATTGACCATATTAAAAATCTGACAGCTGCAGGAATGAAATTATCCAAACAACTTGACGATAGAGCCGTGATTGAATAATCTACAAATAATTAATAAAACATGAAAAGAATCCACATTCTTCTTATCTTTTTTCTTACTCCATTCTTCCTCAAAGCACAAACAGATTTGGTAATTTTGCATACCAACGATACGCACAGTCATATTGAACCCTATAAAAACAAGCTGGGAGGTTATGAGGCTCGCTATGAAGCCGTTAAGCAAGAGCGGGATAAAGAAGCAGAACTGTTATTGCTGGATGCCGGCGATTTTATGCAGGGCACTTCTTACTTTAACCTTTTTAAGGGAAAAGTAGAGGTGAAAATGATGAATAAAATGGGATATGATGCTGTTTCGCTGGGCAATCATGAGTTCGACAATGGTCTGGAAGCACTCTATAAGCGGCTCAAAAAGGCTACATTTCCGGTATTGTGCGCCAATTATCATTTTAAGCACAAAAAATTGGAAAAACTGATAAAGCCTTATATTGTCGTAGAAAAGAAAGGGATAAAAATTGGCATTTTCGGGTTGCTCACCAATTTGAAAGGTTATAACGGTTTTCCGGACGTGCTCAATGCGGTGGAATATCTTGATCCTGTAGAGACAGCCCAAAATATGGTGAAACAGTTGAAAGAGATTGAGCATTGCGACTTTATTATCTGCCTTTCACATGTGGGCTATGAGCAAGCCGAACTGTTTCAAAAGGTTTTTGATCCCGATATAGCTAATGCGGCAGGCGGCATTGATTTGATTATAGGCGGCCATACGCATAAGTTACTGGAACAGCCTGATGTGGTAAATGGTGTGCCCATTGTGCAAAACAGCGACAAGGGAACCATGATCGGAAAAATGGTAATTCATTTTCCCTGAATCTAATAAAAGGGAAAAATAGCTGTGCTGCCAATGGTACTGTTCATTTGAGGCAGATAACATGCTTCATAACTTATTGTATATCATATCTGTAACATACTTCCGAAAAGGGGCGCCCCTTTTGAGTAAAAGGGGTACTCCTTTTGAGTGAAAGGGGCGCCCCTTTTTGGTAAAAGGAGTACCCCTTTTGGGTGAACCAATTATCCCTTATCGAACCTCAGGTACTGAACCTCATTTTAAGTTCACTTCCGGACGGGACAATTACACGTAAAAACATTCACTCCATTTTCTCGAAGTGCTTGCTGTGCTTCCTGATTTTGCATGATGGCGCTGCCGAAGCGGGCAATGTCGTAAAGATTGGGAGTATCGAACCAGCGGGCAATGTCCATCACAAGAGTAAGACGGCCGGTTTGGTTTTCCTGTATCTTAAAATGGTCAAGGGGCAACTCTACTACAAAACTGTTATCAACGAATCCGGTAATATTATCATTACTGTCGCGCTGCTGTCCGCGTCCCGTATGGAGTGTAAGGGGCTTTTGTTCGTCCCCGTCAAGCCATTTGCCATTGATTTGCATATAGTGGTAGCCGCCGCCAAGCATTGCAGGCCATGCAAAATTGGTTTCGGGCGGATTAGGAAATTTTCCTGTAGTATTTTGATTATCAATAAGTCCAAAGCGAAAACGCAAAACCTTATAGTTGCCTGCCTCAACAGGATCTGCCGGTGTCCACGATAAGGTAGCAGGCAGCGCATTGTCAAAATAGTGAATCCCCTCATTGGCGGCAATCGGCCGCACAGCGCCATCTTGTCCTACTAAGGCCACCTCCGAAATAAAGCATTTCACCTCACCAATCGAAATTCGATTGCCTGCAGAATTAGTATAATACGCTGATTCGCTGAAAGCTACATCGGAACCATTAAATTGAAAGGCCATATCCAGCATTAAAAAGCCTGTAGATTCTTTTCGCGGACAGCCGGAAAGCAACAATACAGCAACAAGGATAAGAGTAAATTTCGGTTTCATCGTATTCTTACATATCGCTGATAAACAATATCGTATATATTCTTTTCATCTTTTACGTCAAATATTTCTTCAGTCAATTGCCACTCCTCCATTTTGATTTCAGGGAAAAACGCATCGGCTTCAAAATCAGCTAAAATGCGCGTAATGTATAATTCGTCAGCATATTGCATCATAAGGCGATATATTGTAGCACCTCCTATTACAAAAGCTTCAGGTTCATTTTGCACCAATTGCAAAGCCTCTTCTATAGAAAAAACCAATTCGCAACCCTGATAATTAGCCAGTTTATTTAAAGTTATTACAATATTTCTGCGATTGGGCAACGGCTTTACCGGTAACGATTCCCACGTACGGTCGCCCATCAATACCGTATAACCCGATGTGATGGCTTTAAACCGTTTCAAATCCTTAGGCAAATGGCAAAGCAGTTGATTCTTATAACCTATTTCAAGATTATTGCCTATTGCCGCTATTATACATAATTTACTCATAATTAATAGTCTAATGTAAAAAATATTTTATTGTGCTGGCAAAAATGTCTTGTATTTTATTCCCTTCAATGTTTTTATACAAATCTTTGCCCTTGCGTTCGCTGTGTCCCATTTTGCCTAAAATCTTGCCGCAGGGCGAAATAATACCTTCTACGCCCTGAATTGAACCATTGGGATTGTGTTCGGGATCTTTCAATACCGGATTTCCCTCATAATCGCAGTAGCGGAATGCTATCTGATGATTATTAAACAGTTGCAAGTACAAATCTTCTGAAAGCATAAATTTGCCTTCGCCATGACTGATAGCCACACGATGCAAGTCTTCAAGCGTAAATGCACAGAGCCAAGGGGATTTCACTGAAGTTACACGTGTTCTGGCAATATGCGAAACATGACGATTGATGTCGTTACGATATAATGTAGGCGAATCGGCATTCACCTGCCCAATTTTGCCAAAAGGCAGCAATCCCGATTTAATAAGCGCCTGAAAGCCATTACAAATACCCAAAATCAGGTAATCTTTGGCCAGTAATTGCTCTACAGCTTCCTTTATTTCTTTATTATTAAGCACGTTAGCAATAAACTTTCCACTACCGTCAGGTTCGTCTCCACTGCTGAATCCTCCGCACAGCGCCAAAATTTGCGATTGATTAATCAACTGTGCCAATTCGCTAATGGAGTTTTTAATATCCTCTTCATTCCGGTTGCGAAAAACAAAAATATGTGTCTTTGCACCCGCCTCCTCAAAGGCGCGCGCCGTATCATAATCGCAATTAGAACCGGGAAAAACCGGAATAAGCACATTAACCTCCTTATGCGGCTTGGGGTGATATAACTGCGGAGGCAAAGATTTTCCAGTACGAACCAAATCAACATATCTTTCTTGATATGCCCTCTGTTTTTCGGGATATATTTTATTGAATGTGCTACGCCACGACTTCAGGCATTTTTCCTTGTCAATAACTTCTTTATTAATAAGAAACTGCGAAGAAACAGTACCTAAAAACAGTGCTTGAGGATGTGTTAGCTTTTGTGATGTTTCCACCACAAAAGAACCATATCCATAATCAAATAACGATTCCGAAGTATTAATATCAAAACCCAAATCATTGCCAAAGCTCATTTTGGCTAATGCCTCAATCAATCCGCCGAACTGCAGTGCAAATGCCGACACAATTTGTCCATCATTTATGGCCTGATACAAAAAATCAAAACCTTGCTTCAACTGTTCAATATTCGGCATATCATTTTCATCAGGTTGATGTTTAATAAGATAGATGTAATTTCCCTCTTTTTTAAACTCTGGCGAAATAATTGTCGAGGCCTTTGCGGTGGTTACGGCAAACGAAATCAAGGCAGGAGGCACATGAATGTCTCTAAACGTCCCGCTCATGGAGTCTTTACCACCTATAGCAGGCAGGTGCAAAGCATGCTGCATCCACACTGCTCCGAGCAATGCTGTAAAAGGCTTACTCCAGCGGTTGGCATCCTGTCCCAATTTTTCAAAATATTCTTGAAACGAGAATCGGATTTTGTGATAATCGCCGCCCACAGCAACCACCTTGGCTACCGATTCTAAAATGGCGTAAACAGCGCCATGAAATGGTGATTTTTCTGCAATAAAAGGATTATAGCCAAAAGTGAGAATGCTTGCCGTATCCGTCAAACCATGTCTTACCGGCAGTTTTTGCACGCCTGCCTGCGTTTCGGTAAGCTGATATTTGCCACCGAAAGGCATCAATACAGTGGATGCTCCAATAGTGGAGTCAAACATCTCTATCAGCCCCTTTTGCGAAGTCACATTCAAATCCGAAAGTCGGTTAATTATCTTATTTTCTATATTTTTACCTCTTATGGCGCCTCTTTTCAGTACCCCTGCTTTGGGATTGGTTACAGCTATCCGCATCTTTTGTCGCACGCCATTAGTGTTAATAAATTCGCGACTGATATTTACAATTTCTCTGCCATGCCACGTCATAATCAAGCGATTATTGTCGGTTACAGTAGCAATAACTGTGGCCTCTATGTTTTCCTGGCTGCAATAGCGCAAAAATGCCTCTGCATCATTCACAGCCACTACCACGCTCATACGCTCCTGAGATTCGGAAATTGCCAATTCCGTACCATTCAGTCCCTGATATTTCACCGGCATCCTGTCAAGGTCAATGCACAATCCATCAGCCAACTCTCCAATAGCCACACTCACACCGCCTGCCCCGAAGTCATTCGATTTTTTGATTAATTTTGTTACCTCAGGGTTCCTGAACAGCCGTTGTATTTTGCGCTCTTCAGGGGCATTTCCTTTTTGCACTTCAGCGGCGCAATGTTCAAGCGACTGTTCATTATGGGCTTTTGATGAGCCTGTAGCCCCGCCAATGCCATCGCGACCGGTTCGACCACCGAACATAATTACCACATCACCCGATTTGGGCTTATCGCGAAAGACTGATTTTGCTGGCGCAGCACCCAGCACTACACCCACTTCCATGCGCTTAGCGCAATAGCCCTGATGATAAATTTCCCGTACGTGTGTGGTGGCTAATCCTATCTGATTGCCATAAGAGGAGTAGCCTGCAGCAGCACTTTTCGAGATGAGTCGCTGGGGTAATTTTCCCTCAATGGTCTGCATTATCGGCGCGGTAATATCGCCTGCTCCAGAAACACGCATCGCCTGATAAACATAGCTCCGACCGCTTAGCGGATCGCGAATAGCACCTCCTATACAGGTAGATGCCCCGCCAAAAGGCTCAATTTCAGTGGGATGATTATGCGTTTCGTTCTTGAACATCAGCAGCCACTTTTCTGTTTTACCATCTATATCCACATCCACATAAACACTGCAAGCGTTTATTTCGTCAGATACTTCCAAATCATCAAGATTACCGATTTTGCGTTCATATTTACCGCATATAGTGGCCATATCCATCAGAGTAACAGGCTTTTTACCTCCATGCACTGCTTGCCGAAGCGACAGATATTGTTCATAAGCTTTCTGCACTTGTGCACTGAAAGCCGATTTGTTAAACGTAATTTTTTCCAATTCCGTTTCGAAAGTGGTATGGCGACAATGGTCACTCCAATAGGTATCAAGCAATCTGATTTCCGTTTCGGTAGGATCGCGTTGCTCCTGCATTTTAAAATAGGACTGCACAAAAAGCAGGTCTTCCTGCGACATTGCCAGCCTCATTTTTTGACGAAACCCTTCAATTTCCTGCTGTGAAAATTTTATAAAACCCTCGACAACAGGCACATCTGTTATTTTTACTTCTTCGGAAACGCTGAGTATTGACATGTCTTTTTCCCGTGCCTCCACCTCATTAATGCAATATTTTTTAACGCGCATAATTGCCTCATCCGACACATTTTCATCAATCAAAATTAATCTGGCACTTTTCACAATTGCCCCTGTTTTGGGGTCGATGAGCGAAAGGCACTGCCGGGCTGAGTCGGCACGCTGATCAAACTGTCCGGGCAAAAACTCAATCGCAATCTGCTTAAAAGTCTCAATGTTAACATGTTCATACACGTCATCTGTAACCGGTTCGGCAAACACTCGCCATTTTGCCGTTTCCAAAAGTGCCGGCGAGATTTTGAATATATCATAAATATTAATAAGTCTCAAAGACTTAATATTCAGATGCAAATTGCGGTTTAGCTCTACTCGCAAGCTATCGGCTTCTATCCGAAATTCTGCTTTTTTTTCCACAAAAATGCGGTATTTAGACAAAGAAATCATATTGCTGCGCTTTACGTTTTAAGAGTGCAAAGATACGAGAAAAATATAATCACTTACGTGAAAAAAGAGCTACAGTGCAAAAAGATGACGTAAAATCCCCTCTTCTATAGCATCAAAATTTTTGTTGCGGCGGGCAAAAATTACTCGTGCTGTTTCTACTATTTTATCAATACGATAGCGGTCGTAACCGGTTTGTGCATGACCATAAGAGAATGAGGGAATAAAATTGCGATGATAGCCATGCCCAAAGAGATTACATCCCACTCCTGTTACAGTGCCGCTATTGAACATGGTGCTGATGCCGCATTTGGTATGATCTCCCATGAGCAGACCGGAAAATTGCAGGCCAGTGTCGGCAAAAGTCTGTTTTTCATAGTCCCATATTCGAATTGAAGCATAGTTATTTTTTAAATTCGAAGCGTTTGTGCCGGCACCAAGGTTGCACCATTCCCCTATTACGGAATTGCCCAAAAATCCATCGTGACCCTTGTTTGAATAGCCAAAGAAGAGCACATTGCTCAATTCGCCACCTACTTTGCAATGAGGGCCAATGGTGGTCGCACCATACACATTACTGCCCATTTTCAGCACAGCATGGTTACAGAGGGCAAAAGGCCCGCGAATAGCACAATTTTCCATAATCTCGGACTCTTTACCAATATAGATATAGCCGGTTTGACAATTGAGCGTAGAAGCCTCAATTGTAGCTCCTTCTTCAATAAAAAGGTGTGCAGGATTTCCAATAAGCCGGTTGGAAGCACTCAATGGCGCACTTTTTCGATGCGTGCAAAGCAATTCAAAATCGGAGGTCAACTCCTGCCCATTCAATCGAAAAATGTCGTAATGATGCTGCAATCTGTGTAAGGATTGAGTGTAAGGAATTTCCACACGCGACGAATTTTCCGTCTGCCCTTCCTGCTTCCTTATCCGAAAAGCAATCGCTTTGCCTGCTTCACAAAGCGATTCACCTTCTTTAAGATTGCGTATAGCCTGCACAAGGTGAGGCGTGGGAAGTAATGAGGCATCTATAAAACAGCTATTATCCTGATTTTCAAATGGATATTTAGCTTGTAAATAGGGTTCTGTCAAGTAGGATATGCGTGCATTCAGATGCAAAGCCCATTTTTCGGCAATCGTTAAAATGCCTACACGAATGTCAGCAACAGGACGTGTAAAGGTAAAAGGCTGCAATGCTGCAGCATTGCCACCATCAAATAGAACTACATTTTCCATAATCAGTTAAAATAGAACTGAGATTTTTGCGTCTGCAAAAATCTCAGGAAATATTATAAAGAATTTAATGTATTATGCTTTTTTCTCAAAATGTTTTGCATATTTGCTGCGGAATTTATCCACACGGCCAGCGGTATCTACCAATTTCATCTTACCGGTAAAGAATGGATGCGAAGTGTTGGAAATTTCCAATTTTACCAGCGGATACTCCTTTCCGTCTTCCCAAACAATAGTATCTTTTGTGGCTACCGTAGATTTCGTTAAAAACGCATAATCATTGGACATATCTTTAAAAACGACTGCTCTATACTCTTTAGGATGAATCTCTTTTTTCATTATCTTTATTTTTAAATTTTTCGGACTGCAAAAATACACTTTTTTTCAACACAAAACAGTGCTGAACAAGAAAAATCCGTTATGTGATCCAAAAGATCGATTATCGCATTATTATATTTTAATATATAAGGAATGGCAAGCGGAGTATAAAGCATGAAATGTGAAAGAGAAACTTAAAAAAAGGAAGCCCAAAAGCCTCCCCTTAGTTATTCGTAATTTGATGAAATTATTTCGTTTATAATCTGCAAAACAAATCATCCATTTTAAAAGAAGTGCGCACACGCTATCTATAATCTCGTCTCCGTTCTAGCCATGAATCAAGCTCAATAGGTTCTGTACCCTTAAAAGACAGAAAATAGGAAATGTAAAAAAAAAGTCTATTCGATTCTTCGACTGTAAGTTTCTGATTTTTAAAATTAAAAGTCGGGGTGAGAAGACTCGAACTTCCGACCCCTTGCACCCCATGCAAGTGCGCTAGCCAACTGCGCCACACCCCGTACTTTCTGAACGTTATTCCGTCGAAATTTTTCGGTGCAAAAATACTATTTTTTTTATTTCATTCGGTAGATTGATTTTTCAAAGCCTTATTTTTCAAGGCTTTTTCTTGCAACAGTTTGAATATAAATAAAATCGCATAGATAAAAACATCAATTTGTTGGCGCATGTCTGCAATTTCTACTGTTTTTACATTGCTATTAAACCAAAATATACAGTTCGAGTTTTCCTATTTTTGTGTTTTTCCATCAAAATTTTTCGTAATATGCACAGGCAGGATTATATTGCATAAATATTCTTCCATAAATAATAAATATATTGTATCTTCGCGTCTTCAAATTTATCTCTCATGCAGAATAGACTAAAAGAACTTAAACACCCTATATATCAAATAGTTGAAAAGGCTGCTGACCAATTGCAGGTATCGGCTTATGCTGTGGGTGGTGTGGTGCGCGACATTTTTCTGAACAGAAATTCCAAAGATATTGACATTCTGGCAGTGGGCAGCGGGATTGATTTAGCGATAGCCGCAGCCAGCGAAATATTCCCAAAGCCGGAGGTGCATCTCTATAAAAATTTCGGAACAGCACAATTTATTTACATGGATTCGATTATTGAGTTTGTGGGCGCTCGCAAAGAGTCGTACAGTCGTGATTCGCGTAAGCCAGTGGTGGAAAACGGAACATTGCAGGATGATTTAAATCGTCGCGATTTTACCATTAATGCCATGGCAGTGGGGCTGAATGGTTCGTATAAACATCAATTTATTGATGTTTTTGGCGGCATAGACGATCTGCATGCCAAAATTATACGCACTCCCCTTAATCCTGATATCACTTTTTCGGATGACCCTTTACGGATGCTGCGAGCAGTGCGATTTGCCTCGCAACTCAATTTTACCATACATCCTGATACTTACGAAGCGATAAAACGTAATATGGAGCGCCTTAATATTATATCAAAAGAGCGTATTGTAGAGGAGTTTAACAAGATTTTGCTTTCACGAAAGCCCTCCTATGGCATTAAAATGCTGAATGACACAGGATTATTGTCTATATTTTTACCGCAATTGCTCAATCTGAAAGGAGTGGAATATCTGGACGGACGCGGGCATAAGGATAATTGGCTGCATACGCTCGAGGTTGTGGACAAGATTGCTATGGTAAGCGGCAACCTCTGGCTGCTTTGGGCGGCACTGCTGCACGATATTGCCAAGCCAGCTACCAAAAAATATGATCCGCAAACAGGATGGAGTTTTCACGGACATGAGTTTATCGGTTCAAAAATGGTAAAATCTATCTTCCACAATTTGAAGATGCCTGCCAATGAAAAAATGCGTTATGTTCAGAAAATGGTACTGCTGCATTTGAGACCTATTGCGCTGGTGGAAGATATGATTACCGATTCCGCAGTGCGCCGATTGCTTTTTGATGCCGGCGATGATGTCGATGACTTGATGCTGCTTTGCGAAGCTGATGTTACCTCCAAGAATCCCGAAAAGATACGCCGATGCATAGGTAATTTTGCCAAAGTACGGCAAAAATTGAAAGAGATTGAAGAGAAGGATCGCGTTCGCAATTGGCAGCCTCCTGTGGATGGCCTTGAAATTATGCAAACGTTTAATTTGCCGCCCTGTCATCAGGTTGGCGTTATCAAAAATGCGATTCGTGAAGCGATTTTAGACGGCATGGTAGAAAACAACCACGATGCTGCTTACCATTTTATGCTGAAAGAGGCGGCTAAATTGGGCTTAACACCTGCAAACAGCACCGAATGAAAGCCAAGTTATCATTGCTGTTCAGTATTTATTGTTATTGGTATTTCGTCCTGTATTGAAGTAGTATCCGACAGGCGCTTTATGCTGTCGGCTTCAAATATGTCGTGCATCTCGGTATAGTACAGGTCGCGGCGTTTTGTCATCACTTTGGCAGCATCCTGCAAAAAAAGGGTCGCCATATCTTTTTCACTGAGGTAGTAGGTTAGCGAAGCTACAAAAGCATCCTTGCCAATATCATACTTATCAAACATTTGTGCATACAGATATTCACAATAGTGTCCCTTGTCGGTATCAGGCGGAGCCAAATAGACCATAGCTTCCAGAATATAACCGTCAGCCATCATTTCCAGCATTATGTTACGGGATATTAAATTGTCGGGCTTATCCAGCTTCTGCTTTTTATGACACCCTGCCAGCAGCAGGAGCAGCGCCAGCAAGCCAATCCCAATCCCTGTTTTGTTTCTATTCTTTTTGAGTAACCTATTCATCGGTTTTCAATTTTTCTGCTCTCAAAGCTGTAAATCGCAATTTCAAATCACAGTTTTTTGATAATAAAGTCCGTCAATTTTCGATATAAATGGCATCTCGTATTCCCTCCCATAATGAAATGATTTTTATTAGGATAAAAAAACTGGTCATACTGCTTATCGGCTAAATTGAGCGATGCTGCCAAATCCATAGCATTTTGAAAATGCACATTGTCATCGGCCGTGCCGTGCACTATCAAATAGCTGCCCTGCAAGCCGGCTGCATGTGTAATGGGAGAATTGTTATCGTAGCCGGTCGGATTTTCCTGTGGCGTGCGCATAAAACGCTCGGTGTAAATATTATCATAATAGCGCCAATTGGTTACGGGCGCTACAGAAATTGCCATTTTGAACAGATTGCCCGAAGTGAATTTGGTCAAGGCCGAAAGGTAGCCTCCAAAACTCCATCCCCAAATTCCCAGTCTATTGCTGTCCACGTAGCTAAGTGTTTTTAAATAGCGGGCAGCAGCTATCTGGTCAAGCGCTTCGTACTTTCCCATCTGCTGGTAGATACATTTTTTAAATGCATCGCCTCTGCCTGCCGTGCCGCGTCCATCCACGCACACTACGATATAGCCTTTTTGAGCCAGTAGCTGATACCAGGCAAGGTCGTAAACTCCTCTGAAGCTGTTTTGCACCTCTTGCGAGCCGGGGCCGCCGTACACGTACATCAGCACCGGATATTTCTTAGCGATTGAAAAACTGCCGGGTTTCAGCATCCATCCGTTGAGTTGGATCCCTTCTTCGGTTGTAAACGAAAAAAATTCCCTTGGGATAAAATGATACAGTTGCATGTTTTTTACCAGCTTGTCATTATTTTCCAATACACGCAGCTCTTTACCGCTGCTTTCGTGAATGGTATAAATGGGAGGGGTGTTCAAACTGGAATAGATATTACGGTAGTATTTGGCATTGCTGCTGAAGAGGGCGCTATTCCAGCCACTGCCCGAAGAGAGCATTTTTTTCTTTTTGCCTGCCAAATCTATTACATAAAGGTCGCGATTGAGCACAGCCGATTCATTAGAGAGGTAGTAAATCAGCCCTTTAGCCTTGTCCACTGCGCAAATTTCGGCCACTTCCCAATTGCCGCCCGTAAGCGGCTTCACTTCTCCGCCCAGCGTAACCCTGTAAATATGGTTAAAACCGCTTCTTTCCGAGCAAAGCAATACTGTTTTATCATCAAGGAAGAAATAGTTGTCGGATACGCTTAACCATTTCTCATTTTCATCGGTAAAGAGTGTTGCATAGCTATTGTCGGCCATGTTGTAACTGATAAACTCCAGCCTGTTTTGGTGGCGATTGAGTTTTAGCGTGATGAGCCGGGTGGAGTTTCCGGGCAGCCAATAGATACGCGGAAAATAGGATGTTGTAAAATCGGCAAATTCCAGCTTCCTGTCAAACTTGCTGCTGCAGTCGTAAATATGCACCTCTACCAGCGAGTTGTCTTCGCCTGCCTTAGGGTATTTGTAACGATATTCGGCAGGATACAGGCTACCCCATTCGGTCATTGAAAATTCTTTTACATTCGATTCGTCAAAGCGCAGGTAGGCCAGTTTTGAGCCGTCTGGCGACCAGGTAAAGCATTGTGCCATATCTAATTCCTCTTCATAAACCCAGTCGGCTATGCCGTTTAGAATTGCATTGGTGCGGCCATCTGCTGTTACCTTGACTTCGGCATCTGTTTTCAGATCCTTGTAGTACAGATTATTATCGCGTACAAAGCCTGCTTTTTCGGCATCCGGCGAAAAGGTGGCAAAGCTCTGCGGGGCAAGATTGGTATCGGCCAGCGGGGTCAGGGTACGGTTTTTTATGTCAAAAATATAGTAGTAGGCTTTTGTGGAGCGGCGATAAATGCTTTCCATTCGGGTGGCGAGCAGGATTTTTTGTGCATTGTCGGAGAAGGAAAAATCGTTGATGTGCCGCAATTTCAGTTTATTACCGCTCAACAGTTCCAATGTGGCCACATCCAGTGGCGTACCGGTTTTTTCGCCGGTTTTAAAGCTGTAGAGTTCAATGCCGGTAGAGCCTATTTTAGCATATTCTTCGCCGTTGGGCATCGAGGTGTAGCCCGCTACTCCTTTTGGAGCAAACTGGTGCTCTTTCCAAATGTTTTCAACTGTGATATCCTGCGCACAGGCATACAATATGCTTAAGCTCCAAGCTAATGCCATAAAAAAAATTCGCCTCATCTATTCCAAATTTAAGTTATCTGTCTGTCTATTTGTATATTTCATTGATTCCTGCCGAAAAGCTGTTTACAAATGCTTCCTTTTCAAAATTTTGCGCATTGGCCGCACCAATAAAAATACGGGCTGATGCTGTATATTTTTCACAGCGATCGGCATCGGCAAGCAGCAGGTAGCCCAAAATAATATTGGCTGCGGCTTCTACCAGCCGGCGTGCCACAAAATCGTACATTTCCGCATTATTATAGTTTTTGGCTGCTTCGCACATTTTTTCAAAGCGGGCGGTCATTTCCTGCAGTTGCATTTGCAGACCGGCAAGGTTGCTGTTGACTTCCATACTGTCATATTCCTTAATCTGCTTCAAAAATGAGCCGTTGCTGACGCCTTTTATCGCAGCCACCACCTGCAGTTGCGATGTGCCTTCGTATATGGAGGTAATGCGGGCGTCGCGGTAAAGCCGCTCTATCGGGAAATCCTGCATGTAGCCTGTGCCGCCGTGTACCTGCAAGGCGTCGTAGGCAATCTGGTTGCAATATTCGCTTGACATCAGCTTTAGCATGGGCGTATAGATGTCGGTCAGCCTTTGGTAGTGTTTCATTTCGCTACGCTCCTCCCCTGTCAGCGAACGCTCTTTGCCCAACTGCTCATACAGCTTACTTAAATCCACAAAGCGGCAGGTTTCGTAGAGCATGGTGCGAATGGCGTCAATTTTGGCACGCATGTTGCCCAACATTTCGTAAACGGCCGGAAAATGAATAATGGATTTTCCAAACTGCTCTCTTTCGCGGGCATATTTCAATGCTTCCCTGTAGGCGGCTTCGGCAATGCCAACGCCCTGAGCGGCTACTCCCAGGCGCGCGCCATTCATAAGCGTCATTACATATTTGATAAGTCCCAGCCTCTGCTCGCCAACAAGTTGTGCAGGCGCATTGTTAAATACCAGTTCACAGGTCGGCGCGCCCTTAATGCCCAATTTATGCTCCATGCGCCTGATGGTTACGGCTTTATCCTTGCGGTCGTAAAGGAAATAAGACAATCCGCGGCCATCGCCCGATCCGGCTTCCGACCGCGCCAGTACCAGCTTAATGTGGGCATCGCCGTTGGTAATGAAGCGCTTTACGCCGTTCAACCGCCAGCAATTTGCCTTTTCGTCGAAAGTGGCTTTGAGCTGCACTGCCTGCAGATCCGACCCTGCATCGGGTTCGGTCAGGTCCATGGAGCAGGTAAAGCCTTTCGGAATCAGCGGCAAATAGGCCTCTTTCAACTCTTCGGAAGCAAATTCGTAAATGGTTTCAGCGCAATCCTGCAGTCCCCAGATATTGGCGAAGCTGCCATCTGCACGCGCCACCAGTTCGGCTGCCATTACATAGGGAACCATCGAGAAATTGAGGCCGCCATACCGGCGAGGCAGTGCCATGCCATAAACTCCGGCATTAATCAGGGATTGCTGGTTTTGCTGGGTACCGGAAGCATAGATTACTTCGTTATCAACCAGTTTTGGACCTTCCAAATCTACATTTTCCGCATTGGGCGCAATAATTTCTCCACAAATTTCCCCAATAATTTCAAGAATTTTTTCGTAGGAGTCCATAGCATCATCATAGTCGAATGGCGCTATTTCATATTGTTGGGCTTCATTGTAGCCGCACTCCTTCATCTCTACGATTTTCTTCATTAAAGGGTGCATTAAATGAAATTTTAAAGTCTCGTTATCTAAAAAAAAGTTTTCCATTATTCTTCGTTTTTATTGTTTAAAATCAGTGCTTTTACAAATTTTAAAAGTAAATGATTGTATTTTGGCTACTTGCTGTGCTTTTTATAATAGGCGATAAGCTTAGGAAGCACCGTCATAATATCTCCCTGTATGGCATAGTCGGCAATAGCGTTGAGCGGCACACCGGCATCGGTATTGATGCTGATGATTTTAGCCGACTGGTCCATGCCTGCTCGGTGCTGCACTGATCCTGAAATACCACAAGCAATATATAATTTAGGCCGCACAGTAAGGCCGGTTTGTCCGATTTGGCGCTCATGTCCACAGAAACCGGCATCAACAGCGGCACGAGTGGCGCCTACCTCTCCACCCAGCAGTGTAGCAAGATGAAACAGCTGGTCAAAATTTGCCTTATTGCCCATACCATAGCCGCCAGCTACAATAATTTGGGATCCTTTCAGATTTACTTTCGGCGCTTCCATCTGACGGTCTATGATTTGCACCAGTTCATCAAGAGGCGACAAGGTGTCGAGCGGAACAGTTTTCAGTACGGGAGTGTTGCTTTTTTCTGCCGGTTCAAGTTTCATTACTCCTTCGCGCACGGTGGCCATTTGCGGTCTTGTTTCGGGATTGACAATTGTGGCGATAATATTTCCTCCGAAGGCAGGCCTTATTTGATAGAGCAGATTTTCATAGGTGATTCCCTGTTTTTCAATACGATGATTTCCTATTTCGAGGCTGGTGCAGTCGGCAGTTAAGCCGCAACGCAATGCTGAAGCCACGCGCGGGGCTAGATCGCGTCCGACGGAAGTAGCGCCGAATATGGCAATTTCCGGGGTTTCGCGGCGAAAGAGTTCGGTAATCAGGGTGGCGTGCGGCAGGGTGCGGTAGGGAAACAGCCTCCTGTCGTCTGCAGCATGCACAGTATCCACTCCAAACCAGCTCAGCTGCTCGATGGCAGTTGCAAGGCCGTGTCCTAAAAGAACCGCTTCCAGCTTGCTCCCCAGCTGACTGGCTATTTTTCGCCCCTTAGAGAGCAATTCCAGCGAAACATCGGCTATTTTTCCCGATTCGTTTTGTTCGCAATAAATTATAACATTGTTCATTTTGATTCGTTTTAAAGTGTAAAATTTAAATTTTTAACGGGTTAAACTGAAATCCGGCTATCCAATGATGTGGTTTTCCATCAGTTCTGTGATCATCAGTTCCACGTCTGCATCGGAATCCGACATCTGTTTTGACTCCTTTTGCACGAGCACTACATTATCTACTTTTTTTACTTTGGTGGGCGATCCCGAAAGGCCAAGCTTTGCGAGGTCTGCCTCGATGGTTTGCACGTTCCACTCCTCAATATTAAGGCAGGGATGCTGCCGGTAGATTTGGGTATAGTCGCGGGCAATGCCGGTCAGTTCGGACGGGGTATGCGCATGTTTAAACTGCATTACCCGCCTGGCATTTCGGGCGCGACAGGCAGGGGCAGAACTGTGCACGGTAACCAGCAGGGGCAATGCGGCTTCTACAGTCTCCACTCCATGTTCCAAACGTCTTTTGAGGCTGATTTTTTTCGACGATACGGCTATTAATGCTTCGGCATAGGTAATTTGGGGAAAATTCAATTTTTCGGCAATTTGGGGACCAACCTGGGCGGTATCGCCGTCAATGGCCTGCACGCCACAGAAAATAAGGTCGGGCTGGCAGCGCATTACCGCTTTGGAAAGGGCATAGGAGGTTGCCAGCGTGTCGGAGCCGGCAAACTTGGCATCTGTAAGCAGAAAGCCCCTGTCAGCGCCTCGATAGAGCGATTCGCGAACAATGTCGGCCGCACGGGGAGGTCCCATGGTAATGACCAGGATTTCCGCATCGGGCAAAGCCTCTTTCACCTGCAGGGCCATTTCCAAAGCATTCAAGTCATCGGGATTAAAAATGGCGGGAAGCGCCGCCCTGTTTACAGTTCCATCCTCTTTCATGGCATCCTTGCCCACATTTCGGGTATCCGGAACCTGCTTCGCTAAAACAACGATTTTCAAACTCATAAATTTTGTTTTTGTAATGTTCTGTTTCGGGGCGCAAAAATACAATATTTTTTTTTCTGCCGTTTTATCAACCCTTGTTACCGTAATCTGATGCCTGAGGGCATGCACCGGATTCTATGTAGAGACGTGATGTATCACGTCTCTACCAGACGTATATAATACTGTGTTTCCGCGTCCTGTTTTACTTTGTCACCACAATCTTTCCGCTCTCTATCTGCAGGCCATTGGCGATTACGCTGTAGATATAGCTGCCGGAGGGGACACTGCCGGTTTCCCAAATCCACTGACCCTGTGCGCCCGGGAGCGGACGGGTGAGGAGCGGCCGGCCGCTCTGGTCGGTAATGGAGAGCTGCGCCGTGCCGTCGAAGCTGCCAAAATCCCAGATAAACGAGGCGTATTCTTTTGCCGGATTGGGAAATACCTGTACCTTGCCTGCAGAGGGGGCAGAGGAGGATGTGGCGCTTCCGTGCACTCCTCCGTATGCCATGGCCTGCGATTTTTCGGGCAGCTCTTCCAGGCAGATGTCATACAGGCCGCACAGGATGTTGTGTGCCAGCACACGGCCTCGGCCGGTGCTGTTGTGCACGTAATCCACCAGCTCGTCAATGTCGCTGCTGTTTAGCTGGTAGATGCTTCTGCCTGACTGCGCCAGCTTTTCGAGCCATGTGAGGTAGTCCAGGTAGTCTTTAATTTCGGCAAGTGTGGCTTCGTCCAGCTTGGGGTGGAGCTGAGTGTAGTCGTAAATGGTGCTGAAGGCGCCGTCAAAATTGCCCTCCTGCAGGTAGCTTTCGGCGGCGAGAAAGTAGTCGTTGAGCGTGCC
>JAISAD010000156.1 GCA_031266895.1 Bacteroidales bacterium | reverse complement strand
TCGGAAACTGTTATTTCGGTGTGAACAGTGTTGTTGTAATCGTTATAAGATTTATCGTGCAATATATAATCAATGCGATACGATGGAAAAGCGTCACCATGAAAAGTTTCGCCTTTGCCTATGCCACTTTCTCTAAAACTATCCTTTAATCCTTTGGCTATCTGATAATAAGCATAAGAGGCTGGTGTATCATTAAAATCGCCGCACACCACCACAGGCAGTTTGCAGCTGTCGATGTGAGCATGTAAGGCCTCAGCCTGAAAACGTCGCTTTTGAAAAGTTTTATTGAATTTCGATAACATTGACAGAACGTTTCGGTTCATGCGCGGGTCAGAAAATTGTGTCTCCATAATCTGTTTGCCTACCATATAGTCAAATTTATCCAAATGAATAGAGGCCGCATGAGTACAATACACTCGAATAGTTTCGTTCTTGTAGCGAATGTCGGCATAAATGGCGCTTGATGCCGAACTGTCGGGCATTTGTACAGCGCCGGTATTCATAATGGGATAGCGGCTGAAAATAGCCATGCCGTAAAAAGACACTTTTTTATGATTGGATGTGAAATATGGATAGTAATAGCGTTTGCTGTCTTCTAATTTTAAGGCATCCAGCACTGGCTCTTTTGTAGGAAAATTGTGCTCATTCCCATTTTCATAAAAATACTCCTGCAAACATAGAATATCCGGTTTTTCTTGACGTAAGAAATTGATAATTTGCTGTTTGTATGAGTTTTGTTTAGTGTGATTATCCGAATTGTACAATCCGAACAGTTTTACATTGAAACTCATCACCTTTACGCAATTAATACAGCGTGAGGGCATGGTGTTGCCTTTAAGTTGATAATGACTGTCTATATTATTGATATTTAGCAAAATGGCAACTACCGAAATGATACAAAAGGGATATTTAATAAAGAGCCACAATACAGAAAACAGTAAATTGACAATCAGCAAGTAAGGAAAAGCTAATCCCAAAAAGGCCAGACGGGTAGCGCCTGTTGGAGGGACAAAGTGGTTGATAAAAGCCCCAAGCAAGGCCAATGCTGCCATAATATTAGTGAGTATTAATATTATGATGATTCCCCTTTTAAACGGCTTTGATTTCTTTTTTCGTGATTTCATTTACTATACTGTCTGCTGTAAGAAAAGAGAAATTCTTTTTCTTCTTTTGAAAGAGCATCGTAGCCTGATTTCGATACTTTATCCAGAATCTTATCAATTTTTTGCCGTTGCTGCGTTTTATTTGCGTTATATTCTTCATCGCTCATATTGCGAACATTGTAACCGCTATCAAAAGAGGTTGAGAACTTGGTGCGTTTTTTCTTTTTTTTCTTAGTGAAGTTTTGTTGAAGAATGCCATTTCGCAGAATAAGAGCATAAATGGCGCCGAAAAACACTCCACCAAGATGAGCAATATGTCCGCCGGCATTGCCTTTTGGAATGCTCAACAGGTCGATAGCGATGAAGATGAGCATAAGCCATTTGAGCGTAATTCTGCCGAAAAAGAGCAATCGAATTTCGTGATTGGGTTTATAGACTGTGATAGCTGCTAAAATGGCCATAATAGATCCCGAAGCGCCCAAAGCTACTGCAGTGGGCAGGGCAGGGGCAAAAGCCGGAAAACAGTTGTAAGCGGCCACATAGAGAGCATTGCCGCACAACCCACCTAAAAGATAGGTGGTTATCAATTTTTTTTCGCTTAAATAGAGCATGAAAATCCGGCCGGTTACATAAAGCATTACCATATTGAAAAAGAGATGCCAAAATTGGGCATGAAAGAAAAGCGAGGTCAGCAATGCCCAGGGCTGATATAAAATTTGCGGCAAAAAAGCCGGCATCGACATGTATCGTATTATTTCCTCACTCCACATTTCGATTGCAGGATTATTCATCAAAAAGGCAATAAGGACAAAAAACAGCTTAAGGATAAAAAAGCCGATAAACAGGGCTACATTAATTAATATCAATCGATTAAGACTGTTTTTAGTTAAAAAGAAATCCCAGATTTTGTTTGTTTTAATCATACGCTACTCTTTTATTAACATGCCCGCATGAGTGTCGAAGAGATTAGGCTTATTCATATTCCACAATAAACACCTCTTCGTCTGCTTTTTGCATATCTAACTGTTCACGGGCGTATTTTTCCATTAAACTGCTGTCGGTTTGCAACTCTTCTACCGAATAGTCGGTCTTAATCTGATTTTTGATTTTCGATATGTCTTCCTGTCTGTTTCTTATTTTATTGTTGAGCTCCCAATGTCGTGCCAAACGTTTATCCGATGAAAAAAAGAGATAAATAAGGAACAGAATAGTGGATCCTGCAAAGAACAGTAGCCTGATTTTTCGCTTGTTTTTCATGGAGCATACAATTAGCGAGCAAAATTCACCGACCGGGTTTCTCTGATTACTGTAATTTTGATTTGCCCCGGATAGGTCATTTCATTCTGAATTTTCTTGGAAAGGTCAAATGAAAGTTGTTCGGCTTGTGCATCGGTAACTTTATCGGCGCCCACAATCACGCGCAATTCCCTACCAGCTTGAATTGCAAAGGTTTTCATCACACCCGGATAGGTTAATGCCAGCGTTTCGAGGTCGTTTAATCGTTTCGTATAAGCCTCAACCACCTCTCGGCGCGCGCCCGGCCGTGCACCTGAAATAGCATCGCACACTTGCACGATAGGCGAAATCAGGCTATTCATCTCCATTTCATCGTGGTGTGATCCGATTGCATTCACCACCTCAGGACGCTCTTTAAGCTGTTCAGCTAACTGAGCGCCAAAAATTGCATGAGGTAATTCAGGTTCAGTATCAGGTACTTTGCCGATGTCGTGCAGCAAACCGGCACGCTTGGCCAGTTTCGGGTTTAGCCCCAATTCGGCAGCCATAATAGCGCAGAGATTAGCTACCTCTTTAGAATGTTGCAGCAGATTTTGCCCGTAAGAAGAACGGTAGCGCATTTTGCCCACCATGCGCATCAATTCGTGATGTAAGTTGTGGATACCCAAATCAATACAGGTACGTTTCCCTATTTCAGCGATTTCCTGTTCAATCTGTTTTTTAGTTTTAGCTACTACTTCTTCAATGCGAGCAGGATGGATACGGCCATCAGTAACCAATTTTTGTAGCGACAAGCGGGCAATTTCGCGGCGTACGGGATCGAAACTTGAAAGTACAATCGCATCGGGCGTATCGTCAATAATTACGTCCACGCCGGTAAGATTTTCGATGGTACGAATATTGCGCCCTTCACGACCGATGATTCTCCCCTTAATTTCTTCGTTTTCAATATTAAACACAGATACGGCATTCTCTACAGATGCTTCTACACCGGTACGCTGAATAGATTTTATGACGATTTTTTTAGCCTCTATATTAGCTGTTTCTTTAGCCTCTTCAATAATATCTTTGACTAATACCATCGCCTCGGCACGCGCCTCTTCCTGCATCAATTGCACCAACTCTTCTTTCGCTTGCTGTTGAGAATATTCTGCTATGGTTTCCAATTTTTCTTTCTGTATAAGCGTCTGTTTATCAAGCTCTTCTTTTTTTTGCGAAAGAATAGAGAGTTGTTTATTCAACATATCTTTCTGTTTTGTGGTCTCGTTCATACGCCGGTTGGTCTCTTCCAACTTCATGTTGAGGGTACCCTCTTTCTGTTTGATGCGGTTTTCGGTGGCAAGAATTTGTTGATTTTTTTCGCTTACGGCCTTTTCGTGCTCGCCTTTCAATTGCAAAAATTTCTCTTTTGCCTGCAAAATCTTTTCTTTTTTAAAAATTTCGGCATCCTCTTCTGCTTTTTTCAACAGGATAATGCTTCTTTTTGTAAGCGTTTGCTTTAGAATGAAGTACGATATAAGGATACCTAATCCTATCCCTACAATGCTTCCGCTGATTATGAATATTGTTGCTGTCATATTTTACTTTATCTTTTTGATTTATATTAAATTAATTATTCCATTTCGTTGTTTTTATTCATAGAGAATCAACATAAAAAAAATCCCACATAAATTCCATAGGGCTTCATTAAACTCCTATATGATATGAATGAAAGAGCTGCTGTTTCGCAAAATTCCACCGGATACATGGTATCTTCCCTTGCGGGACTATGGCCTTTTTTTAAATCAGCTAAGCCTTGCTTTCGTTTGTTTTCTGTTGAGTTTAACAAACGTATCAGAACTTATGCGGGATATTTTCTTCAAAGAACCTTTGTTATTCGATGTTTAATTCATCAGCTAACATTTTCATTTCTTGCATTTTAGGAATAAGCTCCTCTTCCATTTCGCTCAATCGCTCTTCGTTCTCTCTCCACAATGTAACGTAGTGTACCAAGATTTTGGCTAAAAGGTCATGAGGGTCTCTATATTGCCATTTCTTTGCGAATTCCTGAAAACTTTTATTTATTGTTTTTTCTACATCTCTATAAATATACTCCCATTCTGGCTTGATAGTCAATTCTATCGGTTGTTGTGCTACTCTTATCGTTATTGTTATCTTTTCTTCGGTCATATTATTTATTGAGAATTTCAATGCACCTGTTTATCTCCCGCACCAAATCATTAATCTTTTTTTTAGTCTCCTGTTTATCTTCTTTTTTTAGTATTGTTTGAGTTATTGTCAGTAAATTGTATTTGTCTTGCCATTCTTTTGCTGTTTGTTGCCATTGGATTAACTCTATTTTCGAGGCATCATTTTCCTCTTGCAACTGTCGATTTTGTATCCTTAACTCTTTAATATATAGTGTGGCTTGCTTAATTTTATGTTCAATGTCATAATATAGAGAGATAAAAGATGCCATAACCGTTTTTTCTTGTGCAAAAATACAAAAAAAAACGATATTATTTCAATTGACCTGTTTTTTTGATTTTGCATTTAACAAAAAAAGGGAAGGCAATATTAAAACAACTTTTCCCTTTTCTCATTGTCGAAGCCAATTCTTTCAGCAATTTATGTATTGTTTTTCATTTGGTTGAGCGACGATTCTATCTAATGTTTGTCATAAATGTTATCCCAATCTTCTTTCTGGAAGGGTAGCTGCTTACTTGTTGCTTCTGAATTGAATGAGCATTATAAACAGTTCACATTAAACAAATTACAATAATCAGATGCAATATTTATTGTACACTATCATCTCTATTCGTCTTCCTTATTTTCTTCTTCGTATTTCTTAATGATTTCAGTTTGAACATCAGTAGGAACTTGCTGATATTCAGCGAATCGCATTCCGTAAGAAGCTCTGCCCGATGTGACTGAACTTAAAGTAGTGGAATATTTATTCATTTCGGCCAATGGAACTTTAGCGCGAATAATTTGAAATTCGCCCTCGCTCTCCATACCCATTACCATGCCACGGCGACCTTGCAGGTCGGTCATTACATCGCCCATACGGTCTGATGGTACAAATACCTCTACATCGTAAATAGGCTCCAAAATTTTTGGGCCTGCGTTTTTAAACGCTTCACGGAATGCCTGACGACCGGCTAATTTGAATGCCAGTTCATTAGAGTCCACGGGATGCATTTTTCCGTCATAAATATTCACCACAATATCTCGAGCATAAGAGCCTGTGAGCGGGCCTTCTTCCATTTTTTCCATAATTCCCTTCAGAATGGCCGGCATAAATCTGGCGTCGATGGCCCCTCCTACAATGCAATTATTATATATCAGCTTGCCTCCCCAAGGCAAATCAAAAGTCTCGGTACCGCGAATGGGGTATTTAGTCTGCGCAGGCATCCCCTCAGAGTAAGCCTCAATGAGCATGTGTACTTCACCAAACTGACCGGAACCACCCGACTGCTTTTTATGACGATACATTGCCTCTGCAGACTTGGTGATGGTTTCTCGGTACGGGATTTTCGGTGCATAATATTCAACCTCAATTTTGTTGACTTTTTCTATTGTCCATTTAATAAGGTTGAGGTGCTGTTCGCCCTGTCCCGAAATAATGGTCTGTTTCAATTCTTTCGACTGTTCCATAAGGAAAGTGAGATCGGTTTTGCGAATCTCGTTCAGAATGGCGCCCAATTTTTCATCGTCAGAACTATTTTTGGCTCTTACAGCAGTGCGGAATTTCGGTTCGGGATATTCGGTCGGTACAATCATTTCATCTCCGGTTTTTACTAACGTTTGACCCGATTGTGTCCCTTTCAATTTAATAATGGCCACAATGTCGCCAGCCACAACTTTTTCCACTTTGTCACGGTTTTTACCGGCAATACAAAGCAGTTGCGAAATGCGTTCTTTCGTATTGGTATTGGGGTTAAAAAGGTCAAGTGTCTCAGTAATTTCTCCTGCACACACTTTCAAAAAAGAAACCTCGCCAAGATGCTGTTCCATAGCAGTTTTAAATACAAAAGCAATGGCAGGATCTGAGGATTTGCAAGCTACTTCTTTGCCTGATTTGGTCATTAAGCCAGGTACTTCATCAGGAGCAGGACAGTTGCCTTTCAAAATTTCCATCATGCGAGTAATGCCCTGGTCATTTTTAGCGGCGATGCAGATAACGGGGAATGTCCCACGATTGGCAATACCCAGTTTCAATCCTTTAACCATCTCCTCTTCATTCAATGTCCCTTCTTCAAAAAATTTATCCATCAACGTTTCATCGTTTTCAGCGGCAGCTTCAATCAGGGCATTGTGCATTTCTTCAGCCTTATCCTTTTCGCCGGCAGGAATATCTTCAACAATGGGCTTTCCTCCATTGGTCGGGAATTTCAACAATTTCATCTGCAACAGGTCAATCACTGAATCGAACCCTGTGCCCGCATTTACAGGATATTGCAATGGCATTACGTTACTGCCAAAGTAATGCTTCAGTTGCCGCAAAGTTTCGTCGAAATTCGACTTTTCATGATCTAACTGGTTGATAGCGAACAGTATCGGAACATTCATTTTTTTTGCCCAGCGCCATTGGATTTCAGCACCCACATCTACACCATTTTGGGCATTGATTACCATTAAGGCAGAATCCATAACGCGAAGCGCCCCAACAGTTTCCCCTATAAAGTCATCAAACCCGGGGCAGTCTATCAAATTAAATTTCGTTCCTTCAAATTCGGTATATAAGACAGTTGCCTGAATAGATTGTTGCCGCTCCAATTCTATTTCGCGATAGTCGGAAATCGTATTTTTATCTTCCACTGTACCTCGGCGGCTAATAAGGCCTCCATGAAATGCCATTGTCTCAGCAACGGTTGTTTTTCCTACGCGGTTTCCGCCAATAATAGCAATATTTCTAATTTCTTTGGTCTGATAAACTTTCATCGTCTTTTATTAATTACTTGATTTATATTAATTTATTGATAATTTTGTGTTCGCAAAATCGATGGCAAAGATACAAAAAATTGACATAAAAAATAAGCTCATAAAACTATAATTTTATTTACAAAAAAAAAACTGCTCTCTAAGCGAGAGCAGCTGATTAAATAATATCACTCCCTAAAAGGGAAAATGTCAGTAAATGTATTATTTCTTACCTTTATCTTTTTGGCCGGCATGGCCTCGGAAGATACGTGTGGGAGCAAATTCGCCCAGTTTATGGCCTACCATATTTTCGGTAATATAGACAGGAATAAACTTATTTCCGTTGTGCACGGCAATAGTCAAGCCAACAAAATCGGGAGAAATCATGGAAGCACGCGACCAGGTTTTGATAGTTGTTTTTTTGCCGCTTTCCTGTGCTTCTATTGCTCTTTTTTCCAATTTATAATGTATATATGGACCTTTTTTTAATGAACGACTCATAATTATGCTATTTTAAATTTATTTTTTTCTTCTTTCAATAATATACTGATCTGAATTTTTCTTGGGTGCTCTGGTTTTGTAGCCTTTGGCAGGAATACCTTTTCTGGAGCGAGGATGACCACCGGAAGCTCTCCCCTCGCCGCCACCCATCGGATGGTCAACAGGGTTCATTACTACGCCGCGCACACGTGGACGGCGACCTAACCAGCGGGAGCGGCCTGCTTTCCCCGACACTTCGAGATTATGATCCACATTGGAAACCATGCCGATAGTAGCTCTGCAAGCGCAGAGTATCATTCTGGTTTCTCCTGAAGGCATTTTTATGGTAACATATTTCCCGTCTCGCGACATCAGTTGGGCATAAGAGCCTGCACTGCGCGCCATTTTGGCGCCTTGTCCGGGACGCAATTCAATGTTGTGAACAATTGAGCCGAAAGGCATTTCGCCCAAAGGAAGGCAGTTTCCCAAATCAGGCGATATGCCTGTTCCTGAAATCACCTGTTGTCCCACTTTCAGGCCGTGAGGAGCTACAATGTACCTCTTTTCGCCATCAATATAGAATACCAAAGCGATACGTGCTGAACGGTTCGGGTCGTATTCAATCGTTTTAACTACGGCTGGCACACCATCTTTTTCTCTTTTAAAATCAATGAAACGATACATCTTCTTATGACCGCCTCCGCGGTACCGCATCGTCATTTTACCACTGTTGTTTCTTCCGCCTGTCCGCGATTTGGGACATAATAAACTCTTTTCAGGTTTATCTGTGGTAATTTCGTCAAACGCACTGATTACTTTAAAGCGTTGACCCGGCGTTACTGGTTTGTACTTTTTTAATGCCATTTTTAAATGTTGCTATAAAAATCAATTTTATCTTCTTTTCTTAAGAAAACCATCGCTTTCTTTACATTATTACCCTGACCGGTAATCATGCCGGCCTTTGTATAGCGCGAAGATGTCTTGCCGCGTTGTATCAAAGTGTTTACCCGTGTTACCTTAACTCCATAAGTATCTTCAACATCCCTTTTAATTTGAGTCTTGGTAGCCTTTCTGTCCACAATGAAACTATAGCGGTTGTATTTATCCGCTGCAATAGTCATCTTTTCACTGATAATGGGCTTTATTAAAACATTCATCGTTATTCGTTTTTAAAATTTCGTTATTTTTAACTATTTACATCTACCCACAATTAGTCTGTCAACATCTTTTGAAGATCAACAATACTTTTTTCACAAATAATCAGGCTTTGGGCGTTCAATACGTCATAGGTATTCACATCACAAGCTCTGATCACTTTGGCACGTTGAAGATTACGCGAGGATAGATAGACGTTGCTATTGCTTTCATTGACTAAAAGCAATGTTTTCTGCGTATCCAGGTTTAAATTTTTCAAGACGGAGAGGTAGGCTCTGGTTTTGGGGGCATCAAAAGCAAAATCTTCCACCACCACTATTTTCCCTTCTTTTGCCTTATAGGAAAGTGCGGAAAAACGTGCCAAACGCTTGATTTTTTTATTCAATTTAAAACTGTAATCTCTGGGATGAGGACCAAAAACAGTAGCTCCGCCGCGAATGGTAGGCGATTTGATGCTGCCTGCACGCGCACCGCCCGTCCCTTTTTGTTTTTTTAATTTACGAGTACTGCCCGAAATGGTAGATTTCTCCAGCGTATCGTGGGTTCCTTGCCGTTGATTGGCCAAATATTGTTTTACATCAAGCCAAATAGCGTGATCATTAATATCCACATCGAAAATATTGTCATTCAATTGAACGGTTTTTGTGGATTCGCTTCCGTCTGTTTTATATACTTTTAACTCCATCTTTCTAATTTTAAATATGAACCATTAGGACCCGGAACAGAGCCTTTTACTACAATCAAATTTTTCTCTTTTACAATTTTCACGATTTGCAAGTTAATCATCTTGACTTTCTTCCCGCCGGTACGACCCGCCATGCGCATGCCGGGAAATACTCTTGATGGCCATGAAGATGCTCCCATTGAACCGGGTGCTCTCAATCTGTTGTGCTGACCGTGTGTGCTATCGCCAACTCCGCTAAATCCATGACGTTTTACAACTCCCTGAAACCCTTTACCTTTAGACTTCCCCTGTACATCAATGAATTCTCCTTCTTCAAAAATGGTAACATCCAATATCTCACCGAAAGTTTTGCGATGCCCTTCTTCAAAACGGGTAAATTCCATCAAAATTTTCTTTGGTGTAGTTTCAGCTTTGGCAAAGTGTCCTTTGAGGGATTTCGTTGTGTTTTTCGGTTTTTTCTCATCGAATCCTAATTGGATAGCCTCATAACCGTCTTTTTCAACGGTCTTAACTTGCGTAACCACGCAAGGACCAGCTTCCACCACCGTGCATGGTACTATCTTACCAGAGGCATCGTAGATGCTAGTCATTCCAATTTTTTTTCCTATTAATCCAGACATTTTTTATGGTTTTATATATTATTTGTCTCTAAACTACGCAACATTACATTCTTTCCAAAAGAAGCAATCTAT
>JAISAD010000144.1 GCA_031266895.1 Bacteroidales bacterium | reverse complement strand
ATTTGATGAATTTTATAGAAATTCTAAAAACATATATGATTAGGTGCGTAGAAATTTTATGGTGTGTAACAATATGTAAATAGAAAATGAAACACAATGCATTAAAGACAATAATCAATAACATCACGTTCAAGAATCCCATTATTGCCGCCTCTGGTACTTTTGGTTTTGGTAGGGAGTATAATGAAGTGTATGATGTGAGCGTGCTGGGCGGAATCTGCTCCAAAGGCCTCACACTACACAGACGCGAGGGCAATGAGGAAATTCGCATCCATGAAACGCCAAGTGGTATTCTGAACAGTGTAGGGTTGCAAAATCCGGGAGTGCGCGATTTTATTATTCGCGAACTTCCCGATATGCAAAAACTTAATACTGTTATCATCGCTAATTTGGGAGGTAGCACGCTGGAAGATTATATTGAAGGGGTGCAACTACTGAACGAAACAGCAGTTGATTTTATTGAGTTGAATATTTCGTGTCCCAATGTAAAAAGCGGCGGCATGGCTTTTGGGATTAAAACCGATGTGGCTTACGAAACTGTGAAAAGCATAAAACAGTATTGTCTCCAAAAGCCAATGATGGTAAAGCTATCACCTAATGCCGAAAATATTGTTGAAATGGCACAGGCCTGTGTGGAGGCCGGCGCCGATTCGCTGTCGCTGGTAAACACTTTTAAAGGAATGGCTATTGATATTAAGCAACGGAAACCTGTGTTTCTTAACACTTACGCCGGTCTTTCGGGGGCAGCCATTAAACCGCTTGCCTTGCGCATGGTGCACGAGGTATGTCATAATGTATCTGTGCCGGTAATTGGCATGGGTGGCATTTACACCGTAAACGATATTCTAGAATTTATTATGGCCGGCGCTACTGCCGTACAAATTGGCACTGTTAATTTTTCAAATCCTGTTGCCGGTAAAGAGTTAGTAGCAAGTTTACTGCAATTTATTGAAAAAGAAGGAATTAAAACTCTTGAAGAGATTCGGGGAATAGTATAGCAGACGCCACTCTTCCTATTGCTGCATCTTTTTAAACGCCTCAAGCCCGCTATTCATAAATTGGAGATATTTTTCGGTGTTGTATTCGGCGTAGATGGGGCCTGTAAGTACTTTACCATCGGTATTGACTACAAAATAGCAGGGTTGTGAATTTTCCTTATAAATGGTGTTCTGAATAAACATATTTTTGCCCCCTAAATCGATGATAGGATCTCCGTCCTGGTCTTTAATCCTGTCTTCGGGGGAGAGTTTTATCACTTTATCATCCACGTAAAGGGTAACTAAAACAAAATCGTTATTAAATTTGTCGCGCACTCGCTTATCTTCCCATACTGCATTTTCCACTTTGCGACAATTGGTACAGCCATGCCCTGTAAAATCAATAAAAACAGGTTTATTTTCGGCTTTGGCTACACGCAGAGCCTGCTCGTAGTCGAAATAGGCTTTAATTCCGTAAGGAGAATGCAGTTGGTCGCCATATTTGGGTATTTCGCGCTGTCCGGCGGAGTAGTTCATTATTGCACCTCCACCACTGCTGTTCTCTTCGCGAATGATGCGGTTGAGATCAAAGTCCTGAGTGGTCATTGGCGGCAGCCATCCCGAAATGGCTTTTAGCGGCGCCCCGAACATTCCCGGAATGAGATATACTACAAAAGTAAAGGTACACAAGGCTAAAATAAAACGCACCCAACTTTTTTGATAAGGCATCTCGTTATCAAGCGGGAAGCGAATTTTGCCCAACAAATAAAACCCCATTAAACCGAAAATAACAATCCAAAAAGCCAAATAGACTTCACGATCAAGTAATCGCCAATGATAAGTTTGGTCGGGCACATTGAGAAATTTAAGGGCAAAAGCCAACTCTATAAAAGCCAACACCACTTTCAGGGTATTCATCCAGCCGCCCGATTTTGGCATATTTTTGAGCAGACCGGGGAAAACAGCAAAAAGCGTAAAAGGAACTGCAATGCCTAATGAAAAGCCCAACATGCCAATAATCGGTTTGAGCAGCGAACCGCCTGCCGAATTGAGCGCTACGGCGCCAGCAATAGGCAAAGTGCATGAAAATGAGACAAGCACTAAAGTGAGTGCCATAAAGAAAATGCCTGCAATGCCGCCGCTATTCTCCATTTTGGCCGACTTGTTTACCCAACTGCTGGGCAATGAAATTTCAAAATAACCCAGCAGAGAAATAGCAAAAATGATAAAAATAACGGCAAACAGGCAGTTAGGCAACCAGTGCGTACTGATAACATTGCCGAAATCTGCCCCAAAAATCAGTGATAAAATTACGCCGACTACCACATAAATCACCACAATAGAAAGGCCGTAAATCAAAGCATTACGTTTTGATTTGCCGCCCTGTTTCATAAAAAAAGAGACTGTCATCGGAATCATTGGGAATACACAGGGCATCAGCAGGCCTATTAAGCCTCCACCAATGGCCATAAGGAAAAATTGCCACAGTGATTCCTCCTCCTGTGACTTGTCCCTATTCTGATCAACGGGAGAAACATCCGTTGTTGCAATAGCATTCGCCAGGCTGTCTTTTTTTAAACTGTCTGTTTGTGCAACAATAGCTTGTGTTTTTTCCGGAATTACCTTGTCATAGCCAATGATTTCAAAAGTAAACTTCTTTTTTACGGCTATGCAACGCCCATCTATGCAGGCTTGCCCGTCGAGCACCCCTTTTACCTCAAATGGCTGATCGGTAAGCACTTTGATTTTCTGTTTGAAAGTAACCTGTTTGATAAAATAATGCGAAGTGTCCTGAAAATCTGGATCGTAATGAATAACAGGCTTAGGTTCAACTACTTTTCCAATCTTTTTATATGCTGCGCTTTCGGTAAAAGTAAAAACAATAGGATTTTCCATGCCGTTGTTGTGCGACTGTGCGTAGAGATGCCATTTCGGCTCAATGGTTGCGGCAAATTGCAATTCTGCCACAGAATCATTCACTTTTACTGTAGCAAATTTCCATTTTACGACATCCTCCTGAGCTTGACTAATATTCCCTAACAGGTTAAAAGTCAGCACAAAAATCAGTATGCTTTTACAAATTACTTTCATATTTTTCTGTTTTTAGATTTGTAAAATAAACGGCGGCAAAGGTACAGGATTTTTTTGAATTTCGGAGAAGATTATATTGCACAAGCAGTGTTGTATCTGTTCTTTTCGCATTTTCGTTCTTTCGCATCTTCTATCGCGAAATATCATTAATCAGCACGCGAGGATTTTGTATCCCTCGAAACAGTTCATTATAGCACTGTTTTGGCGTAACAGGCAATTGCAAGCTATACGATTTGGCAGGCGAAAACGTCAGTTTAGTACTTCTCAACCAAGGATTTAATGACTTCAATTCTCTGTAAGTAAGATTATTAGCCTTGGCATAAGCATATAAATCGTCAATTGGGGAGTCTATTGTTACTTCCTTGCAGGGGACAGGATGATATATATCCGAGGCACATACTTTTATCCCATACTGTGCCGTATTTTCAAACATCAGTTTATAGGCCAAAATGCGGTAGAGGTAGCGTGCGGTCTCCGTATTGAGATAGAGATCCCAATAGTTGCTGCTGCTTTGGTTCTTTACTGCCGTTTTCACACCGTTTTCACCCATATTGTAGGCGGCAGCGGCCAAACACCAGCTGCCCAGCTCTTCTTTGCATTTTTTGAGGTATTGACAGGCGGCATGAGTTGCTTTTTCCAAATGGTAGCGCTCATCTACCTCTTCCCTGATTTCGAGACCATATTTTTTGGCCGTAGTCTCCATAAATTGCCAAAAACCGGCCGCTTTAGCCGGTGATACTGCATTTTCCAAACTGCTTTCGGCTACGCAGAGATAGAGAAAATCTTTCGGCACACCTTCCTCCTCCAAAATCTGCTTCATAAGCGGAAAATAGCGTCCGGCGCGTTTCACAATTTGCAACGTACGCGAATGCTGGTAACAGTGGTTAATCAGTTCACGTTCCAAGGCTTCGCGCACCCAATAGATTTTCAAAGGGACAGTATCACCGGCAAAATCAAGCATTTCAGGTATTGGAGGTGCAGTTATAATATTCTGATAATAAGCCGAATGATGGCTTTCAATCGCTTCGCTGTTCCAATCGTTCTGATTGCGATTAATGGCTACGCCCATGAAAGCTACTCCAGCCCATGAAAGCAGTAAAACAGTAATAATGAGCCGTTTTTTCGTCATGATTTCTAAAATACCAGGAATTTATGTTTCCTACGAAACAAGGTCGAAACTCATTTGTTTCTTTTGCAAATCCACATCAATTATTTTCACTTTTATGGTGTCGCCAAAACGAAAGATTTTGCCGGTATGCAGGCCAACTAAACTGTAATTGGCCTGGTCTAAATAGTAAAAATCATCATCAAATTTGCGAATAGCAATCATTCCCTCGCATTTGGTTTCCACAAGTTCGGCAAAAACGCCCCATTTGGATATTCCCGTAATGGTAGCTTCAAATATTTGCCCAATTTTATCGGACAAATATTCTGCCTGTTTATATTTTATGGATTCACGCTCGGCTTCCACAGCGCGATGTTCCATTTGGGAAGCATGCTTGCAATACTCTTCATACTGATCTTTGTCCACAGAGGGTTTCCCTGCCAGATAGGCATCCAAAAGGCGGTGCACCATAAGATCGGGATAGCGGCGAATAGGAGATGTGAAATGCGTGTAGTAAGGAAATGCGAGGCCGTAATGCCCAATATTGTGGGTGGAATAGACGGCACGCGACATCAAACGAATGGAGAGACGGGTAATCATATTATACTCGCCATGCCCTTTAAGTGTGCTGAACATCTCATTCATAGAATTGCTTAATGCCTTTTTAGAGCCGGTTTTGATGTCAAAACCCAATTTTCTTACAAAATTTTTAAAAGTGTCAACTTTATCGTGAATAGGCTCATCGTGAATACGATAGACAAAGGTTTTGGGAGATTCCTTTTTGCTCATTTTTCGGCCTACGAGTTCTGCTATTTTTTTATTAGCCAGCAACATAAATTCTTCTATAAGGAAATTGGCCTCTTTATCTATCTTAATATAAACGCCTATCGGTTTACCTTTTTCGTCCAGCCGAAACTTTACCTCTTCGCTCTCAAAATTCATTGCGCTGCCTTCAAAACGCTGCCGGCGCATAATGCTGGCTAACTTATCTACCTGTAAAATATTGTCGGCAAACTCAGGATTTTGCTGTTCGATAATGGCTTGCGCTTCATCGTAATTGAAGCGATAATCGGAGTGTATTACAGTGCGTCCAAACCACTCCTTATGTATTTTGGCATTGTCGTCCAGGTCGAAAACGGCACTGTAACACAATTTGTCTTCGTGGGGAGATAAAGAACAGAGATTATTGGAAAGCACTTCTGGAAGCATTGGGATTGTTCTGTCAACCAAATAAATAGATGTAGAACGATTGTATGCTTCCCTGTCAATGGCTGATCCGGGCTGTACATAGTGCGACACGTCTGCGATGTGAATGCCGATACGGTGCAGACCGTTGTCCAACTTTTCGTAAGATATGGCATCATCGAAGTCCTTGGCATCAGCAGGGTCAATGGTAAAAGTAAATACGGGGCGAAAATCACGCCGTTTTTTAATCTCTTCAGCGGGGATGCGCCTATCAATGGCTTCGGCAGCCTCTTCTACTGCTTTGGGGAACAGAAGCGGGAAGTTATGTTCGGCCAAAATAGATTTCATTTCCACATCGTTATCGCCCGGTCTGCCCAGTACATAAATAATTTTACCCAGTGGACTGCGCGTGCCGGCCACCCAATCGGTGATGGTAATCACTACCTTGTCGCCATTCTTGGCACCCTGCAACATCTCTTCGGGGATAAGCACGTCGCGGCGCACAGAGGGGTTGTCAGGAATAAAGTAAGCCACTTTTTTCTGTATTCTCATAATGCCGACCAACTGATTTTGATTGCGCTCAATTACCTCTACGATTTCACCCTCGGGCCGGCGATTTTTGCGTGCCGGAAAGAGGAGCACTTTCACCAAATCATTATTGAGGGCATTACTCTGGCGGCTATCGGGCACAAAAATATCTTCCAATTCATCTGTGGCTTCAGGGTCTGCATTTTCGGGAACAACATAGCCGCTGCCGCTGCCTCTGACTTGCAGGCGGCCAATCATATAATTGCGACTGGTAGTTTTAGTATTGAGGTATTTTGGATTAATTTTGTACTGTCCGCGTCCTGTAAGGAGTATAATTTTAGCATCGGCAAATTCACCCAAAAACTGTTTCACCTGCTCGCGTCCTGCCTTATCATAAATGCCTACTTTGGCCGCTATCTGCTTATAATTATATTTGATACCATTTCCCGCAGAAAGAGCTTCTATTAGTTTTTTTTTGATTTTTTCTTCTTGAGTCATAATTGCAGTTTTTTGTATAATTCCTTTACGGTTATCTGTGTTTTATAAAAAAAGAGGAAAATTACGGATAAATTTCCCCTTTTCTCACTATATAATAAAAGAAAAATGAACTATTGAGGGTTGTTTTCCAGCAATTCTACCTCGAAAATGAGGGTAGCGCCAGGTTTGATATCGCCTCCTGCGCCTCTATCGCCATAAGCTAACTCAGAAGGGATATAAAAAATGAATTTAGATCCTTCAGGCATTAACTGCAGCCCTTCCGTCCAGCCGGCAATCACTTGATTTAAGCCAAAAGTAGCAGGTTCTCCACGTTCTACCGAAGAGTCAAACACCACGCCATCAATGGTAGTGCCGTGATAGTGTACTTTCACTCTGTCGGTGGCAGCAGGTTTTGCCCCTTTACCCATAGTTATTACTTTATACTGCAATCCGGAGGGTGTAGCCTTCACATCCTTATTCTTCAGATTTTCGGCCAAAAACTTTTGTCCCCGCTCTTTTTCCACATCGGAGGCTCTGTTTTGCAATTCCTGTACACGTTGCTGTATTACCTGAAAAGCGTCCTGCATCTCCTGCTGTGACAGCTTGTTAGCTCCTTTCAAAGCGTCTTGCATTCCTTGCATGTAGAGTTGCAAATCAATAGTTGTGAGGCCTACCTGATTAAGCTGTTCCCCATTTGCTGCTCCTAAAGCGTAGCTGATTTTTTCTTCCTGCGTCATATCGTTTTGTGCTTTTACATTTAATGTCGGCAAAGACATGGCCATACACAGGCCGATTACAAATAGTTTTCTCATATTAAAGATTATGTTTAATGTTTTAGTTTTTCGGGTGCAAAGATACAAAAATCATGTTATATTTTCGCTTACAGGTTACAATTATTTTTTTGAGGCGAATAATGAAGCGTGTGCTTATGAAGCGAACGGGTTGCAACCGCAGATTTATTGCCCTTTTTCGCAAAGTTCGGTAAGCACACTGCCCGTTGATTTAGGATGCAGGAAGGCGATGTTCAACCCTTCTGCTCCACCACGTGGCGATTTGTCTATCAGGCGAACTCCCTTGCTTTCGACTTCATCCAGTGAAGCCTGCAGATTATCCACTGCAAAAGCAATGTGGTGCACTCCTTCACCTTTCGTTTCCAAAAATTTGCTGACAGGGCTATCTTCCGAAGTGGGCTCCAGCAGTTCGATTTTAGTTTGTCCTACCATAAAAAAGGCGGTGCGTACCTTTTGATTAGCAACCTCTTCAATGTTGTAGCACTTCAGCCCTAAAACAGTTTCGTAATAGGGAATAGCGGCGTGTAAATCTTTCACGGCAATGCCAATGTGTTCGATATGTGATATATTCATGCTGTTTTTTGTTATGAAATAATGTGCAAAAAATCGTTTTAATCGCGTTCCTGTTCTCTTAAAACAGTTGTATGATGTTTTAATGTTCGTAATATTAGCATGATAAGCAATGATGCAAGCCATACATAGAACGCCGGCCGCAACCAATGGAATGGCGTACCGGCAGGCTGTAATTGCCAAATCCGGAAATGGATAAGGTAATCTGCCACTGCATAGGTAAACGACATGGCAAAGAGGCCTGAATATTCGCGCCGCAGCGCCGGCTTGATTGAGAAAGGAACAGTACCCTTTTGATAATTTTTAAAAGAGGGCAAAATGGCATTGGTGCAACTTGCCCATTCTTGAAACATGACTCCGAAACGGCTCTCTATAAACTGTTCTTCTACTAACATAATGCGCTCGTAATAAAGCCAGTAAATTAAAGAGACAAGTAAAAAAAGAGCAATATCCATTGTGAAAACGAGCAGCCCTGCCCACATCAGGTAGTTCCCCAGATAGAGCGGATGGCGGACTATCGAATAAATACCGGTGCAGTTAAGCTGTTCGGCCACTTGTCTGTTGCGATTGCGCCCCGAAGTGCCGCGCGGTGTAGTGCCAACAGTGTAGATTCTTATTAAAAAACCGCTTAATGAAATAAGAATGGCTATTGTCGTAATGACGATAGCGAATGAACGGGCGGCGCAATCTTGCCGTGCCAACATGCTGTAAAGTTGAGAATTGTTGAACAACAGGCAAGGAATACCGATGATAAAGAGCAACAGTGGAATTTGTCCCCTGTACTTAAACAGGAAATTGCCCGATTTTTGAAAAGACTGGATAAGTGTCATACATATTTATAAAACAAAACACGCTTTTGAGAGCGTGTTTTGAAATGTAAAAAAAATTATTACTAACCCCTTCTCTCTTTAATGCGTGCCTTTTTGCCGGTAAGATTGCGTAAATAGAAAATACGAGCCCTGCGAACCACTCCTCTCTTATTTATGTTAATTTCAGAAATAAAAGGGGAGGCAAACGGAAATATTCTCTCTACGCCAATGCCACCTGAAATTTTACGAACCGTAAAATTTCGAGTAACGCCACTTCCGGTAATCTGCAATACAACTCCTTGAAATTGCTGCACACGCTCTTTGCTACCTTCAACTATTCTATAAGAAACAGTGATCGTATCTCCTGCCTTAAATTTGGGAAATTCTTTTGTTTCTACAAAATTGTCTTCAACATATTGAATTAACGCTTGTTTCATCTTATCTTCTGTTATTTTCCTTTAGAAATGGTTTCAAAATTTGAGGGTGCAAAAATACACTTTTTTTTAATATAAGCCATCTTCCCTTGAAAATATTTATTTTTATTCGATTCTTCTAAGCTGTTTCGCTCTCTTTTTACAATTAATATAATGCATTCACAATATAAAATTGGGGCAATTTGGCTACTTACAGGGATAATTTTGCCGACGAGCCAGCTATTCAAATCATTTTGCTTTCGCACATGCCTGCCGCCGTTTTGTGAATACTTAAAAATAATTCGTATTTTTGCAATTCATTAAAAACCGTAAACAATGACTAAAATTTCTGCTGACTATTTTCCGTTTATACAAGAAGAGGAACAAATAGCACAGCTTATTGCTACTATCCGTGCCCAGGTAAAAAATTATACCAAAATGCATCGGCTGAAAGCGTTTGTACTGGGTATTTCCGGAGGTGTTGACAGCGCCTTTTGCGCTGCACTGCTCAAGCCGGTTTGCTGCGAATTGAATATGGCTCTGGTGGGACGCTCCATTACTATTGAGACCAATAAAGCGGATGAGATTGCACGTTCTGTACAGGTGGGGCAGCATTTTTGCAGCGATTTTACCCATTTGGATTTTACCGATATTTACTTCGAAAACCGAAAAATAATGCCACAATTAGACAATACTCTGCTTTCTAAGTTGCGACAGGGTAATATGAAAGCACGCATGCGCATGCTGGCACTCTACGATTTGGCGCAACTGCATCAGGGGTTAGTTATCTCTACCGATAATTTCACCGAATATTTGACCGGCTTTTGGACGCTGCATGGCGATGTGGGAGACTATGCTCCTGTGCAGCATCTCTGGAAAACCGAAGTGTATGCCTGTACCGGCTATCTGCTGCGGGAGTGTGCTCCCGATGAACACGCCGCACTGCAGGACTGCATTGATGCCGTGCCGGTGGATGGACTGGGAATTAGCACGAGTGACTGCGAGCAGTTGGGCGTGTCGAACTATTTTGAGGCCGATAAAATTCTTGCACGCTACCTGTCTGGAGATAACAGCCTCGAAAATCATCCTGTTATACGACGCTACTACGCTTCGGAATATAAACGAAACAATCCTTTGACTATTTCGAGAAAAACGCTATTAACGGCTATTAATCAAGTTTAAATTATGCAAAATACCCATAAAGTTATTATAGAGAGCGGCGCCACCAAAAGCGAATGGGTGGTGCTTGATAATGAAAAAGGCGTGCTATTTTACCATACCACAGCAGGAATAAACGTGAATTACTGCAGCGACGAAGATATTGTTGCCATGATTCACGATTTTAATAATGCTGCAACTGTTTGCACTGCCAACAGTATCCGGGAGATAGTTTATTACGGCGCCGGCTGCGGCACCCTCGAAAATCGCAAGCGCATCGAAGCCCTCCTGGCCAATACTTTTGCCCAGGCCAGCATTGAGGTCTGGTCGGATTTAATGGCGGCCTGCCATGCCCTTTGCGGTCATCATGCCGGACTGGTTGCCATTCTTGGAACAGGGTCATCCTCATGTCTTTACGATGGAGAGCGCATTATTGATCGCGCACCCTCGTTAGGCTATTTGCTCGGCGATGAGGGCAGCGGCACTTTTCTCGGCAAACGGTTTGCTACCGCATTGTTGCGCGGTCGTCTTGACAAGCACATTGTTGCCGAATTTGAAGCCGAATTTTCCGTAAAAAAAGAGCAGCTTATCGCACTCCTGTATCAATCAGAAGAGCCTAATTTATTGCTCTCTTCGTTTGCGCCATTTATTGCCAAATATATTGAAAATCAAAAAATTTACACGCTATGCATGGATACTTTCGGCCGCTTTTTTCAAAACGACATTTTACACTATCCTGATTTTCAAAATTACACCCTGTCCTTTGTGGGATCTGTAGCTTACCATTTTCGCCGGCCCATTGAGGATGTGGCTGCACAATATGGCCTTGCAATTGGCAAAATATTAAGTTCTCCCATTGAAGAGCTTACGCGTTTCCATATATTAAAATCTTAAATTTACAAAATGCATATAATTGTTCATAATGAACAGGAACTTGATGCTGTTGCCCAAACTATTCTTGCCCAATACGCCAACCAGCGCGTTTTTGGCTTTTTTGGCGAAATGGGGGCAGGCAAAACTACTCTTATCAAAGCGCTTTGCCGCGCATTGGGCGTTGTAAGTGTGCCCACAAGCCCTACCTTTGCTCTGGTAAACGAATATCTGCGCCACTCCGGCGATCCGGTTTATCATTTTGATTTTTACCGTATTGAAGAAATGGACGAGGCGCGTCAAATCGGCTTTGAGGAGTATCTCTACAGCGGTCATTATTGCTTTATCGAGTGGACGGAAAAGGTAGAATCCCTACTGCAGGAGTCTTATACACGCGTAGAAATGAGCATTGATGCAATGCACTGCCGAATTATTAATCTGATCTGATACAATTGCGATGATAAAAGAGGAATACGATGTGGCTTATAAGGTAAAAGAGGAATTTTTGCCTCCGAAAGAGGATCTTTTGGAACAGTTAATGACTGGTTATGTCCCCAAGCGCAATTTTTCGGTAAGCGTACTCAAGGAGAATCATGCGGAACCGTGTGTTATTTTATCGCCGAAAGAGATGCAGAAACTCGTAAAA
>JAISAD010000136.1 GCA_031266895.1 Bacteroidales bacterium | reverse complement strand
AACCCCTGCCGCGTAAAGAGTATTATACTCCTCTACCGTAAGAGGTTTATTAATATCTTTTTCAGACCCTGTCCCGGGGTCTTCATTCCCGTAAGCATATACACTTGTTGGATTGAATATCATGTCATTCCCGTTATTTTCAGGGTCAGAAGAGTTTTCGGAGAACATAATATTAAGACGTTCACCGGTTTCTACATTGATGGCGTAGCCAGGAAACCAGCCCATACCGTCACCTTGGTTCTCTTCGGTGCCGCCGTCTTGATTAACAGATTTGTGTTTTCTTGGTTCGTGTGCTTTCCCTCGGCCTTCCGATTTGTTAATATCGTCACATGCTTCCAATACCACACAACGGGTCCACAATTTTTTATTTTTAGTAAGTACAATATCCACCGAATAGAGATTGGTCATGGTTTGGTTAAATCCGGGAGATTGAGTAGTCTGACCTAACCCGGGGTTTCCTCTCGGCCCAGAGTGGGATAAGTAGTAAGAGGGTATAGGTTCGGAAAAATTTTGAGTAGCATTCGAAAAGGCAGGATCCGGCTTAATATAACGTGCTTGAGGTCCTCCGAAAAATGGAGAAGACAACGAATAGGGTGCCCATGTTCCGCCTAATACACTGCTAAATTGTGCTTTCGGATCTTTCCATGCTCTAATGTTGCTGGTAGTATTCTTATCACTGACATAACTCATTGGATAGTGGACATCTTCTGTTTTCCATTTGAAATATTTGTCAGCAGCACCGTCTTGGCCAGCCCATGTTTCCCATGATCCATTTGCAGAGGTACCCGAACGTATCCAGTTGGCCGGAAAATCGCCGGATATATCTACCAAGCCGGAAAGCCATTTATGCGTTTCGTCGGTATAGGTAATCGAAGAACCTACATAATCAACTTGTGCATACATAGAAATGTTTCTATAGGATTTCGGATTGCTTATTATAGTTTTCAACACCTCGTCCTGATAGATTTGGAAAGCGTAGTTTTCTATAGAGACAGAGAGCCCTAATGGCAGGAATAACTGCTCGTTGCGCATGGATATGGACATACTGGAGGGTAAGGTAATTGTTCCATTATTCCAAAACTCTTTATAACCCATCGCGTCAGCCTGCTCTTGCGTAACGTTCAAAATTTCAAGTACCCACGTAGCCGTGTCCGACAAATCTTTACCGGTAGCGACGGCCACAGAGTCTATAAATTTAATTTTGTAATCGAAAGGTTGTACTTTCACAGGATCTATGACTTTGATAGCCAATGGACCTGCATTATTTTTGTAGGTCAAGTTCTGCACTTTCCATGTATTATCATCACCACCGGCTAAAATCTTATCGCGGGTTTCATCGGTCAAATCAAGGAAAAACCCTCCGTTGCCTTGCCCTTCTATGCGGGTGATCATCGGCTGCGTGCCATAGCTGGCATGCAAGATCGTGCCATTTTCCTGAGGGGAAGGTTTGTGAGGTATCGCCGTATAGATTTGTATATTATTACGTCCGGCCAAAAAGACTCTCTTTTGCCCAAGCAACCCGTTTTCCACGTTATCATTAATGGAAAATGGTCTGTATTCATTTACCGCATATGCAATAACCATGTAATAATAGGCTTTATGGTTTACAAGCTTGACAGAACCTGTAGTAAATTTATCTTCGGTAATGGATACCGAATGGAAGATACCGGTATTGCTTCCATTGACTTTTTCTTTTGGTACGGAAGTAGCCAGCAATTCATCGTACTCCCAATTGATTATTTTGCCAAATTTGTTTTTAATATCACATTGAGCCACCAATCTGGCTTTTGCCAAATCATTCAAATCGGTAACACTAACATATTTATTTGCCAATTGATAAATCATGTATCCTTCAAATTTGTAAGAACGTTCTTCATCAGTAAGAGGTACTGGACGAGTATTAGATTTTAGAGTATAAATAATGGTGTCTTTAGTTAGCATTGGTACCGTAGTACTGTCAATTACTATACGGAGGAGCATCGAATCGGTTATCAATTCCGTAATGGACAAATCACTCGGAATGGTGGGGTCAGTTTCTTTGTAAGTTTCATTAAAATTATTGCGAGTTGGCGCCGGTATATCATTAGTTAAATAGAGCACTACTTCATTTTCCAATTCTCTCACCGTAACATCGGGTGCATCAGGACCATCCAATACCTTAAAACAGTTTTCAAAGAGTGCCTGACAAGCGTCATCGGCACGTTTCAACAATTCCACGGAAGCGTAAGCTCCGCCTGAAGAAGCGCGTGCCCAAGGAATCCCCACTGTGATATAGTTTACAGCGCCGGCATTTAAGGTAAAAGGGCCTGCAGATTGCATAAACCGACGGTCGCCCGGTGCATTATTTTCAGCTATCTCTGTCCATCCACCAGATTTATTATATTGAGGATCAATGCCTTGAGTGCCCCAATTACATGGATCTGTTATTCCGGGGAACATAAAATCACATTCAGGTCCTATACCCCCATGAGCATTACCTCCATACCGCATTCTGGAGTTATCGCGCCATATACCGCGCAACAGGTTGTAATAGTCAATAGCGTTAAAAGGATCTCCTGTAGAAGAATTGTCGTTATTATGATAGACAAATCTGCGCATTCCAAAACGTTCATTATCAATAATAGAGTCACCAAAATTGACTCCGTTAATAGCCATTTGGTCAACAGGGTCACGCAAGAAACGATTGCAATATTCTACAAATTGAGAGTTCAAAAGGCTGTTGGCAGAATCTCTGTTAAATTTCTTATTATCCCGACCATCGGGATCAATGTACGGTCCTTGGAAAAAATCTACCCCTACTGCTGGCGGCTGGTCGCCATAGGCCTTAATTTGACCGCTGCCGTCCACATTACGTCCGTTGTAGCAATAGCCCAATCCCCGCATTACATCACAACCCACAAAATCATCGGCATCATAACCTAAATCAGGGTCAACCCATTGAGAAAAATAGGTATTTACCAAGTCGCGAGTGGAGCGGTTGATAATTTCATAAGAATAGAAAGTCATATTGTTGATTTCGTCATTTGTAGCAAATCCGAATACTTGACCTCTAATTTCGAGTCCAATACTTTCCCCTTTTGATTCGGTGTGTCCACCACCCATATCGTTAAATATCCAGAAAAGAGTTTCATCGCCTTTCAATACGTGGTCGGCATAGACCATATGTCCGGCAGCATTATGTGCCCCTGAGGCGTGCGGAATTCTACTGTCTAATTCTTCGGGCGGAACGGGCAACGTGCCTGCTGCAGCTCTGGCCAAATTACTTTCTGTCCATGGACAGAGTTCATTGGTAAGGTCGTAATAGGGATAGTCCCCAGCTTCAGGGGTGTAAGAACCATCTCCGTTAAAGTCGAAATAGGGGGCCAAAAAGTAAGATTGGCCTTTATTTTCCCAATCGCCATTACCCGGCCAGTCTCTAATACTTGCCGGCATCGTATAGGAAGTATTGTTTGTAGTAAATGCCTCCTTATGAGCTACAACTTCAGCACGGGTAATTTTAAACAATTTATCATATTGATTACAGGTAATTTGATCAACCATGGCGGTTCGAGTATCCAGTGGACCTGTCCAGTAATCATTTCCTACTTGAGCAAATCGCATGGCAGCCACCCGCAACTGATTGTTACGGTCGGTACCACCAATCCACAAAGCAGCAGAAAACATGGAGGTTTTTCCTGAACCTTTAGGGATTTCATATTCGGCTGTTTCTTTAAACCACATGATCCCATTGGTTCTGATATACGCCCGTACATTATTGACGGTCAATTCAGCATCGTTGCTTGGTGGCAAGCATATTGCTTCCGCTTTAGCTCCTGATGACTTGGGTTGGGGAGCAGTTTTTGATTTTTCCGCATGGAGATTTTCTCCGGCAACCAGCGCTACTGCCAAAAGCGCCATACTTATAATTCTGTTTATATTTTTCATATTGATACTTTTTTCAGTTAAAAAACGGTTTTAGAAAGATAATTGCAAGCCTAAATTAACACGACAAGGACGAGCGTAGTTATATGGGTCTTTTACGCGCATGGTATAATAATCAATGTATGAAGGTGTATAAAATTGTGCCTGTATATTCTGCTGATACTGTTCGGCAGAGAGGTAGCCATCATCTTCGGGACTGCCGGTATAACTATATACGTTCACAATATTTTTGAGATTCAACAGATTAGTAATATCCAAATATACTGTAAGCATACCTCTTTTGGCAGCGGCTTTTTCTTTTTCTACTTTTTTGCTGTTAAATACAAGGTTAAATCCTTTTTCAATATGCAGGTCGCACTGAAATTGCCAAGGTTTAAAAGAGCCGTTTAATGAACCGGTCAATTGAGAATTGGTACCGCTTACGTAAGTAGAGTAGGGTTTGCTTGAACGTGAATAGGGCATACCTGAGCGTGCGCCCAATGTCAGATAAATGCCAACATTTTCGAGCCATCTGGTCTCTTTAGTTAGAGTATTTCCCTCTTTATCCACTTTTCCTTTTTTGGATGTAGGCCCTGTATATTCCGTACCTGTACCAAATTCATAGCTGATTGTGGCAGTAAGGGAGTGCCTTTGATCAAAAGAGAGGTTGGTTAGAGTTCTCAGGTTTGGTTGTCCTGATGCTACAATACTTTTTTGTGATTCGGCACTTGAACCTGTCCCTTTCGCAAATTGAATGGAATAACCCACGTTAAGCGCTATTCCTTTGGTTTTTTGCAGAGTATATCCCAAAGTAATCCCCTGCACTGTCCCGAAATCCAAATTATCATAAGAATAGTAGGTAGAGGGATAAGCACCGGTGAAACGGTAGGTTTGAATCATGTTTTTCTTTTCGGAATAAAAAGCCGAAATATTAATGGCAGAGCGTGCACCGATTTTCTGTTTAAATCCGATTTCGTAATCCACACTTTGTTGCGGTTTCAAATTCGGATTATTAAGCGACACTTGTCCCGATAAATATTTATCTACTAAAAAATATTGAACAAGGTCAATATTTAAATTGGTAGGACGTGTGGTAATAATGCTATAGTTGGCAAAGAAGAGCGAATTATCCATATTTACGGGAAAAGCAAAAGAAATGCGCGGCATCACTGTCCATTGAGGTTTATAATCTTCAAATGCAGATGCTTCTACTTTAGAAACCTGATTTTTATCTATGGCATTTTTAAGGACAGGACCGCCACTGGCACCCAACAACGCTTCAGGGTCTGCAATAGCTTGTCCTTCAGCATTATACCATGTATTCCCCTGACGATAACCTACAATCATACTTTTGCTAAAACTGGCTGCATCAAATACCTCATCTTTTTGATTTACATAAACTACCCAATCATCACCGGCATTAGCTACGAATGTCCCCGATGTTGGGTTGTTAGAATTGCTTCCGATACGTGCAAAACCTTGCGTCATCATTTCGCCTACCGTATAAGCGTCTCGGAAGAGGTAGGGATCTTTCAATACCGGTTGATTGGCGTCAAAGCGGTCAATACGCACCCCTACATTAAATATAAGGTTTTTGATAGAGAATTTATCTTGAATATACATGGCCATGTAATTGGGTTCGTAAGCACCCATGCCATATTTATTGCCTTTTGAATCTCCGTTAAAGAAGTCATTAATTGAGGTCTTTCTATTGTATTTTTTCCCCGTGTGGTCATATCCCATATAGCTCACATAAGGGTAAGCGCCTGTGGTCAGCAACTCTTCTGCCGAAAACATATCCAGGCTAAAAGTACTGGGATCCATGCTGTGAATATCCAACCATTCGGTACCGTTGGGGTCTTTGCCCAAAGCGGTGCGTAAATTACGGTCAAACGGACGAGCAGTACCTACTAAATAGTTAAACATCACTGTGTCTGTGCCTTTAAAAATAGGATTATTCACATCCAACTCTCTGATGTGAGCATTAGCTTCTTGATACATTAAATCCCACAAACTTACAGGATTTAAGCTAAAGCTACGATGGGTCTCTTTTTCAAACTGGAAACCCAATTTAATATCATGGTTTTTTAAACTGATGGATAAACTTGCTCTGGCTTGAATAGTTGAACTGTTCGATTTGGAGTAGCTGCTGGATATTGTTCCAGGAGCAGCATAAATCGAATAGGTCCCATTGGGCATATTGCCATTAACAAGTGCTCCAAACATTCGATAAGCATTCAAATCGTAGTTGTTGCCACCCGACATTGCTATTACATCTTCTACTGTAAATTGGTTTACGAAATTTTGGGTATAATAAGCCAAATCAGGATTGGCTGTACCCGGTTCAAAAGTAACCCGTTCCGGATAAAAGCCTTTATATACCCACATCCCCGTATGACGGACAGAATCTATTACAATATCTTCAAGTGCAAAAACATCCTTGTTCTGGGTTTTAAATTTGCCTATATGACCATAATTAAAAAAACGGTCTTTGTGGAGAGGACTTTGAGATATTTGATTTGTGTATGTATAACCTACATTAATATTATAGGATATGTTTTTCAAAATTCCCTTACCTGTAGTATCGGTAAAAACTACATGGTTTAAACGGGCTGTGGCACGCGCTTCATATTGGATAACTTCAGGTGCATTTTTGGCATTAAACATAGAGTAGCTGGTTGCCCAATTGTTGATGTATTTATCGTAAGCAAAAAAGCCGCCCACAGAGAGTTGTACTCTGTTTTTTACCATGCCACCTTTTTTGGTAGGAGGCATAAAGTCAATTTTTCCATTTACGGCATAACCATAATTGCTCCCGAAATCACGTGTTCGTTTCTTTTGGAATACTTTTTTCCCGTTAATTTCGCTGTCGAAAGTGAGATATTCCGTATTGCTATGGTAGATTGCTACGCCATTAGGCTGCATTTCATAACGCAACGGATTTTTAGTCAACCACTCTATAGCTTCATCCGAAGCACGCCACGAACCGCCTTGCAGCGGTCTGTAATCCTGATTGTATTGGCCTTGCGCCGTCAGCATAAATCCGATACGTGGTGCATCATCTTGATTTTTCCCTTTCAACAACGGTCCCAGGATAGTGGCTGCCGCCAAAAAATTATTGTATCCTTCTACTGATCCTCTTAACTCTACCCCACCCATTAAACTTTTGGGAATGCCGCGCGTAGTGATATTGGTAACACTGGTAGCGTCGCCGTATTCAGCAGGAATACCCCCCTGTATCATTTCGGTTTCGCCCACGGCATCAATAGGAATAGAGCCCATGCCGCTTACTTTAACCCCATCCACGTAGGTAGCTTGTCCATCACCACGATTACCACGCACCGCCTGAATTTGCCCGTCTGATACGGACACTCCTGAAGCTGTAGCCAATGCCCCTTCAAGATTTCGTCCTGGGTTTTTGGTAATCTGCTCACGAGACAGTGAGGCACCGGTGGTGGTTTCATCCGATTTAAAAACAGGTTTGATATATTTAACCTCAACTACATTCAATGTACTACTTTGTGTTTCAAAATCAAGCAATTTAACCCCGGAACTTGCGATTTCCACTCCTGTCAATGTCTGTGTTTGTCCGCTTGGAAGCATCACTTTCAACGTATAAATGCCTCCTGCAATATTATACATGGAATATTCGCCGTTACCGTCCGTCAAAGTCGTATTCATTGTTTTGCCTTCCTGCTCAAGCGTTACATTTGTGTATGATAAAGGAGTGCCGTCAGGGCCTTTGATGGTTCCTTTCAATGTTCCGCCCTGCGAATAGCCCGCAACGGCAAGAAAAATTATCACGCATAGTGATAAAAGTAACTTTTTAGTCATAGCCATTATTTTTTATTTTATTTTCTACTTTGTTATTACTTCTTTGTTTAATATATTCCACTATTTTGGGGTGCTAAAATAATAAAATTTTCAATACGTTCCGATTTATTAAGCCTGTATTATGTATAAAAATATTAAATCACAGATATTTAGGACGTTGCAAAATCTCATTGTAAATAATTCCTTTATATAACTCTTCAGCATTAAAATCAAATCTCCAATTTTTATCTTTTTCATTTTCAATATATTGCACATCATCAGATTGCATTTTTATAGAAAATTCGTCTCTGTCTTGAATTGCATGGTTGTAGTTGTGTGCAGTTGTTTCGTAGGTGAAATAATTTTCGTTTTCGGCAAAATTTTCTATTTTTAGCCGCGAAAAAACAGTAGAAGGTTCGGCAATCTCTTGTGGTAACGGCTCTTCTTCCCACTCATCAGAGTCAACTGTGGGAGGGTATTGGGGCGCAACAGTTCTTTTCCACTTTTTTACTGCCGAAGAGACAAAAGAGAGGATTACGAACAGCGCTATCAGAAGAATTTCTATTTTACTCATTATACTACGTTCTATTTTGAGTTGCAAAAATACAATTTTTTTTGGTTCAGGATACTTTTTTGAAAAAAAAATCGTTATTAGAACGAAAAAAAAGGCCATTGGTATAAATGATCAATATAAATGAGTGATTGTAAGTTAATTAGAAAAACGGGAATTATACTGCTGTTGCTTTTTTTAAGCAATGGATGTCATGACCAGACTCATCAAACCATACCTAATACGCGGGTTGATTTCAGCATTTATCCCAACAGTGTGCAATATGCCGATTTGACTCACTATGGCGGGCATATTTATCTCACCGGTGGTGTATGTGGTATTGTGATTTATCGAGTGAATGAATATGATTTTGTAGCTTACGACCGCGCCTGTTCCTATGATTGGCAGGATAATACGGCCCGCTTGGAGGTGGATGAAAGCGGATTACTTTTGGTACATAAAAGTTGCGGCTCTACATTTAATATATTAGATGGTTCGGTGGTACGGGGGCCGGCAACATATCCACTGAAACGATACAGAAGTTATTTCGATGGCATGATGCTGCGCATTTACAATTGAGGCAACATTTCATAAATCAGTTTTACCATTTTTGGACCAGCTTTTTGGGCAGCCTGCAGCACCTCTTCGTGCGAGACCTTTTCCACTTGTCCTGCCACGCCCAAATCGGTAATGACCGAAAGGGCAAAGACCTCCATGCCCGAATGGCGGGCAACAATAGTTTCGGGGACGGTAGACATTCCTATGGCATCTCCGCCCAAGATGTGATACATTCGATATTCGGCTGGCGTTTCAAAGCAGGGGCCGCTAACACCCACATAGACACCCTGTTGCAACTGAATTTGTTCTTTTTCGGCTACCAGCTTAGCCAGTTTGAGCAGTTTGGGAGAGTAGGCCTCGCTCATGTCCAAAAATCTCACGCCTAAGCGGTCGTCGTTAGGGCCGAGCAGCGGATTGTTGCTGAAAAGATTAATATGGTCTCTGATGAGCATTACGTCTCCTATTTTAAAGGTCGGATTCATGCCTCCAGCTGCATTTGACAGAATAAGATGCTCTATCCCAATGGCTTTCAGTACCCGTATCGGAAAAGTTAGCTCATTCATGGCATACCCTTCGTAGTAATGAAAACGGCCATTGAGCACCACTACATCTACGCCGTTGAGCATTCCGAAAATCCACGAACCTTTATGACCCTTTACGGTTGAAACAGGAAAATGAGGAATATCCTTATAGTTAATTTCTCTATTTACAATAAGTTGATCAACCAGCCCGCCCAAACCCGAACCTAATATGATTGCCGTTTTGGCATTACCTGTTTTTTGTGCGGCGAGAAAATGTGCACTCTCTTCAATTTGTTTCAATAAATCCATATATTAATCTATTAAAATTTGTTTCTTTTTCGAATAAAAATTTCACCTCAATTGGTAGAATGAAAACGGACAGCAAAAATACAACTTTTTTGGCTTCAGGCAACAAGAGACGCATAGCGTCTTTTTCCGTGGTAATGACGGCTGTGTTGGGAATGGTTGTGGCTGCTTCTATAATGCGTTGCAAATCGGCCGGCGTAAATCGGTGATGGTCGGGAAAAGCCATGCTGCGTACTTGGGAGTAGTGTTGCTCCAAATGGTGCAAGAACGATTGCGGGTGTGCAATGCCAGTGAGCGCCAAAAGAGGTGTTTCGGGAGTTAATGTGGCTGAGCGGGCTTTTTCCGAAAAAGGGTATATGTCTTTATATTGAAAGGCGGTAAAAAAGAGTTGCTGGTGCGGAAGTAGTTTCAATTTTTGAGCAAACAGATGCGCCTCTTCTTCTGAAAGTGAAGGAGAACACTTTGTAACGATTACTATGTCAGCATCTTTTGCAGCGGAACGCGGCTCTCGTAACCGACCAGTGGGTAGCACAAAATCTCGAAACCAGGGGTATGCATATTCTGTAAGCAGGATGTTGACATCGCGCTTTACGCTGAGATGCTGATAGGCATCGTCCAGCAAAATGGCCTGCAAATTGGGATAATGCTGTTGCAGCAATTCAATACCGGCTTGCCGCTGTTCGGCCACTGCCACTAAGCAGTTGTCATATTTATAATGATAGAGGAATGGCTCGTCACCAAGCGTATCGGCATTGGATTGTGGCAGTTGACAGGCGAGCCATGCGCCTTTGGTTTTGCGCTTGTAGCCTCTGCTCAATGTGGCTATTTTATAATGGGGCAGCAATAGGCGAATAAGATACTCTGTGTGTGGCGTTTTTCCCGAACCGCCAAGGCAAAGGTTCCCCACGCTGATAACAGGCACGGCGGCGGCGAAGGATTTACAGATGCCGCAACGAAAGAGACGGCGGCGCAGTCGAAGCAATGCTCCGTAGAGCCACGAAAACGGAAGCAGCAACCATAATCCTTTCATATGGTTTGACTGTTTTCCCATTTCTCGTAGCTGTCTATAATTTGTGCTACCAGCTTATGGCGTACTACATCATTTTTGTTGAGATATACAAAATCTATGCCTCTAATATCTTTCAGGATGTGGCCAGCCTGCACCAGACCCGAGCGCTGATTGCGCGGCAGATCTATCTGGGTAATATCGCCGGTGATAAAAAACTTGGCGTTGCGTCCCATGCGGGTCAGGAACATTTTGATTTGTGCTTCGGTGGCATTTTGTGCTTCGTCGAGAATGACGTAAGCGTTGTCGAGGGTACGGCCGCGCATAAAGGCCAGCGGGGCAATCTCTATTGTTTTGTCTTCCAGATAACTAAGCAGTTTAGTCATAGGCATCATATCCCAAAGGGCATCGTAGAGAGGTTGCAGGTAAGGGTCTAATTTATCGCGCAGATCGCCCGGTAGAAAACCCAGATTTTCGCCGGCTTCTACCGCAGGGCGAGTCAGGATGATACGTTTAATTTCTTTATTTTTCAGGGCACGCACGGCCAGAGCCACGGCAGTATAGGTTTTGCCTGTGCCTGCAGGACCAATGGCAAAAACCACATCATTAAGAAAAGCGCTCTCCATGAGGCGATGCTGGTTGGTTGAGATTGCCTTAATGAGTTTCCCTTCGCGCCCGTGCAGAATGATGTCGCCTTTCCAAGCATTGCGATCCATGTCATAAAAAGCATCATCATCGGAAGAGGTAATATGAAGAATGTCTGTTTCCGATAACTTGTTAAACCGTTCATAATGCGCTACAAGCAGTTTAAAGCGGCGTTCAAAAAATTCTGCTTCGGCATCGTCCCCCACTACTTTTACAGCATCGCCGCGTGCAATAAGTTTCAGTTTCGGAAAGATATGTTGCAACAGGTCTATATTGGTATTATTGACGCCACAGACACCCAGAATCATATCATTTTCCAAAGAGATAACTATTTCCATACAATGCTTTTTGTTATTATACAACTATTTTATTTTGTTATTATTGCAAAGGCGATGATTTGCTTCACAACAGTTCCCATGTCGATGTTGTGATATTCTTTATTGATGGTTTGGGATTTATTAAACAGGTTACTGTGCAATTGGCAAAGAGACAGTTTTGTTGCATATAGTAGTGCTATTATCATGATTATATTCAGTGATTGAGAATTGTAATTCCGAGTTTCTCAGGTGCAAAAATACATATTTTTTCGGAAGACACTGTCTGTGTAAAATTACATGCTTATGCAGATAAATTTACATAGTATGTATGCCATATTTACATACATATGTAATTTTTGCTACATACTTATGCAAATGCAGTGCACTAACTCTCCGAAATTGTCTGATTGCGATCCTGTTTTTCTTAGGATAGTGATTTTTTATAAGATAATGTCTTAATTGGCATCATAATCTTCTCCGTCCTCCAAAATACGTAGCCGCTTTGCATTATAAGCAGCATTAAAGATACTTTGTGTTGGCCGGTAAGTCGGCGTTTGGATATTACACAAATCCAAAATTGCGTGATATAAATCATCAGTTACAAACGGCTGGTGGGTATGGGTTTGCAGAATTTGATACTGTGAAGCGAAGTGCTTTTTATAACTGTCTGATAACCAAATTATAAAAGGAATTTCTATATTAGGTTTGGGCAATTTGCCCGAATAGGTATGCCCAAGCGTGCTGCAAGTCAAATCGTCATACACATTCTCACCATGATCGGAAAGGTAGAGGGCGGCACAACTCATATCTGGATTGGCAGCGGCAAAACGTGCCAGTATTGAAAACAGACTGTCCACTATAAAATCATTGTAAATCACAGAATTATCATATTCATTGATCGTTCTTTGCTGTTTGCCTTTACTGCCACTGAAAACAGCATACTGTTTTGGATAGCGTTTGGAATAGGCGGAGTGGTTGCCAATCAGATGAATGACAATGTACTTTCTTTTAGATTCAGTATCAAGTATTTGTGCAAAATGAGCAAACAACTTTTCATCGTAAGAGGGCACTAAGGTACTCTCAAAAGAGGAAGAGGCTGAAGTGTTTACAAAAACAGTTTCATCAAAAGTTTGCGCCATGTCGAAAATGGCATTTTCCCAAATTCCCACAGGATTTTGATTAGAGAGCCAGCAGGTTTTGTAACCGGCCGAATGAAAAATATCGGAGAGATAGATACTGTTTTCACGGTTTATTTTCTCTTCCAAATTACTGTTGGTAAATGCCGAAAAAATAACGTTCAATGTGTTGGAATAAGGAGCAACTACATTGTCGTAAACGAGCAGATCGTTGCGCCGGGAGAGATTTGGCGAAGTGCTTCTGTGGTAGCCATATAGAGACAGGTGGTTTCGGTTCAGCGATTCTCCCATAATGACAACACAAACATCGGCAAAAAGAGAATCCCTATTCGTAACAGCCACATTCTTTATGTTTCTTTGCCCGAGTGTACGCTCATTTTTGATTTCTGTAAAAAAGGATACCGATGCACTGATGCTGTTGGGTATAGCTTTTCTTGCAAAACGTTGATGAATAATATTATGCGATAAAAAAACAACCGGAAATATAAAAAAGAGTGCTGCCAATATTTTAGGTTTGGGGTGTATTACTTTTGGCACTTTGACTAAGGCAAAAACAAAGAAAGCAATATAAGGGAATAGCAATAGCCAGCGCCAATGAAAAGTAAGTGCTATAAAATCGGCAGTTTCAGTAAGATTGGTATTGGCTATGGTAAACAGACTGTAGAGTGCCACCGGCGATTTTACTGCGAGCCAATGCGCAAGCGTAACCAGCTCTTCTGCAAAAAAGAGCGAAACAATGGCTCTATATACCCATTTTTTCCTGATAACAAGATAAAAAAGCATCAATAAAGGCAGCCAGCAAAGCAGTACGATAATCTCGTTTCCTTTATAAAGTGAAAAGCTAAGGCACATTTCTACAATTTGCGCGTAGAGTAGCATTAGCAACACTGGCAACGGATATAACACGGACAAAATTCTATTCATTTTTACCATACAGCAATAGTGTTTTTGTTTGACATTTCAATGAATAATGGGAATTGTAATTTTGCAGCATGGTGCTGTCTCTCACCAATAATAAGTCATATTCATTATCCACATCCAAACTGATGCTCTTATAGCGGGCAAAATAGGGGTATAATTTCCACTCTTCAAACATGGACTTATCCATGCTGATAGTGGCACGATCCGGAATATAGGGCAATAATTGATGGATATCGGCCAGCAGTTGTCTATCGCGCGAAAAAGTGTTCTTATGTACTGCAATAGAGCCAATGCCTGTCGCAACCAGCAGCAAAGAAATCCATAGAAAAATACGGTTATTTTTGACAGATATTTTGGCAATTAATTGCTGTACAACATTTTCCAATAATAATGCCCATGCAAGCGCAAAAAACGGTAAGGCAGCCAGCATATAAAATTCGCGCTGCTTTAAACTAATCATTATAGGAATAATGCCGCATAATCCTGTTATGATTAAAAACCAGAATATTTTGCGCTGTTGAATGTAAGTTTGAGCTATAATTTTTTGTTTAATTTTGCGGGTATATAGCCACAACAATAAAAAAATAAGCAAATGAGGCACCGAATTTAACAAAAATCGCAACACGATAAACCATCGTGTTTTCACCGTAATCCAATAAGTATTACGGAAAGCATCCATAAGTTGTACTTGCACATATTTCGCCATATAATGGCAGGCTTCAGGTGAGGATAAAAAAAGTATCAGAATTGGCACAAGCAAACCTGCCGACATCAGCCCGATTTCTTTTAAAAGGCCTCCCCATTTTTTATCTCGAAACAGCAAGGCATGCCCCAATGGCATTACTAACGGAAACACTCCCGTAACCCCTTTCGTAAAAAAGGCCAAACAGAGCATAACCCCCGAAAATACTATCCAATACCATTTTTTTCGTTTTTGATAAAGCAAAAAACATAACAAGGATGCGATTACGAACATGGTCATGCTGCTTTCGAGCAGATTATTGGGTAAAGCCCACAAAACCAGCGAAAAACAAAGCCATAACAGCAGTGGGAACCATCCCGTAGTCCATTTCTTACCACTCATTTTCCAAACTGAAAGTATTAACAGGGCGGTGATTAAAAAGGTGGTTACAGAATAAATTTTGTCAATATATAAGCTGTTGCCCAATACTTTGTAAAAGAGAGCTTGCAAACCGAATGCTAAAGGCGGTTGTCCATAAAATTGTGTAGTAGTTTCCATTTGAGGCTGCCAGAATGAGCCAATGCCCTGCGCCAGGTTATGGCTAATGGCGCAATAGTATATCCCATCGAAAAACATGCCCTCTGCCAGCAAAAAGGGACTGATGGCCAGCAAAAATATAGCGAAGGTTAAGAAAATGAATGGTTTATTGTCGGGCATTGTTTTTGCGTGCAAAAATAAGATAAATTGACAAAAACGAGATACGCTTTTAAAATCCCAAGAGACTTTTCAAGGTTCTGTCTGCAGATTTCGCCAACTCAAATGGTTTTTACATGAGCATGGGATTGACTTTTTTGAATAAAGTTATTTGAGTTTACTGGTATTCTTCATAAGCCTGCTCAATAAATCCCCACCCCAAATTGTGCAAAGTAGCATTTGTCCCCAAAATTAGAATCACATCGTATTGATTTAACTCTTTATTGAGATCAATATTTGTTATGGGTACGTCTTCGGGGTAGGCTTGTTTATAATAAAACCAAAAATAAGCACTAGAAAAGAGCCTGTTAATACTTAGACGGCCATACATAATCCAGAAAAAACTGTCGCCAATACATAACAGTGAGGGTTGATTTTTGCCGATATTCGCCTCATAGTGTAATTTAGGATAACCCATATCGAAAGTGTGCGGAGGCAACAGTAAGTTTAAGCTGTTAGCCATATCTCTATCCTCGTTTATGGGTTGATGCATCTCGACCTCTTCCCAGTAGAGATGTGGCATGGTGATATGGCGCAAATTTTCAACATAATGCACAATAGAATCGGTCGCTAAACAGGTGCCGTAGAAGCTCCAATGAATGCCGTATTGCGGATAGAGTGGATAGGGCGATTTAGTCTTTTGCGTTTTGAAAAAGGCATTGAAATCAATATAATTGATTCCTAAAGAGTCGGCATATTTTAGATAAATTTCTTCGTTGGTAATGCCTTGCTGCTGTTTATAATGGTCAGGAATGTATTCGGGATAAAAAGAGCCTTTGCCGGGCGCCAACACCCAAATCAGATTTTTTCCTGATAAAGCCAACCGTTCCTGCAGGCTTTTCAACTTCTCCATGCGGGTACGGATAGAGTCAACCCCTATAAAATCTGTGCCATATACAGCCTTGATATATGGTTCTTCATACAGGTAGTTCTCTTTACCTACTGTTACCCATGCAGTTTTGGCCTTGCCGAACAGCGAAAAGGCAATTTGATGATTCAATCTTACGAAAAAAGAGCGGAATCCAAAATGTTCATTCAAATATTGTTCGTTTTTCTCTTGATATTGACCGGAAAACCAATCTTTCCATGAAAATTTTTGCGATTCTAAATCTATGTAATATCCATCCAGTGGTTTTATTTTTATAAGGGAAAATTGCTGTTGTAAAAAAACAACGATAAACATTAAAAACAAAATGCTTAACAGAACGATACAATTTTTTCTCTTTTCTTTTTTCATGCTTTAAAATCTAAAATATATGAACGGATTGAATCCAAAGGCAGTGATGGAACTGATAGAGAGTAAAAGTAAAATGAGGCTTCCGGCAAAGACGACAATATGTTTTCGAGTACTGTAAGGCGCAAAATAAAAACTGTTTTGCAGTTTTTCTCCCCAACGGCATGCGCCCCCAAAGACACAAAAAAGTGCTACATACAGCCAAAACCAAAACTCGGCATCGGGCATAACAGCAGCCCCGCCCTGAAAAGCAAACATGGTTTTGAGGAATAAGAGGGCTTGGGGCAAGGTTTCCGTCCTGAAAAAGACCCAACCCACTACTACAATAAAGAATGTGATGATGATGGATGGCATTTTGCCGATTTTTTGATAAGCTTTCAGCAGCCATTTTCTTTCCAAAACTAGAAATAGGCCGTGATAAGCGCCCCATATCACAAAATTCCATGAGGCGCCGTGCCACAACCCTGAAGCGAGAAAAACAAGCCAGAGATTGAAGTAAAGTCGGCGTTTACTCACGCGATTGCCGCCTAACGGAATGTAAAGATAGTTGCGCATCCATGCACCCAACGAGATATGCCACCGCCGCCAAAACTCGGTAATACTTTGCGAGATATAGGGGTTATTGAAGTTTTCGGGAAATCGAAACCCTACCATTTTAGCTATTCCGATAGCCATATCGGAATAGCCGGCAAAATCGAAATAGATTTGAAAAGTATAGGCTAAAATGCCTGTCCATGCCATTCCTGTACTGATATCCCCATAATTCATGGCAAAAATAGCATCAGCTTGCGCCCCTATTTGATTAGCAATCAGTACTTTTTTAGCCAATCCTATGCCAAAGCGGTAAAACCCGGTAAGCAAATTGTCGGCAGTTTCGTTCTGCGAACGGTCGCCGATTTGGTCAGCTAAATCGTGGTAGCGTATAATAGGCCCGGCAATCAATTTCGGGAAAAAGATAATATAAAGCTGATAATCCCAAAAATTATTCAGCGGTTTGTGCACTTTTCTGTAAACATCTACCACATAAGTAATCGTTTCGAAAGTATAAAACGAAATGCCGATGGGCAGTAGCAATTTTGTCCAGTGAATGGCAGACACGCCC
>JAISAD010000021.1 GCA_031266895.1 Bacteroidales bacterium | reverse complement strand
AATTGATGAATATAATGCTATATCAGAAGATGGTAAACTTATGTTTAAAGCAATAGGATGGGAACTTACGAATCCTACGGCAAGACGTCCGCAAGATGAAATTAATAAATATGTAAGAGAGTGCGATTATTTTGTTGTATTACTTCACGATTATTTTGGATCACCGACCGGGTCAGATAAAGATTATTCTTCTGGTACAGAGGAGGAATTTCATGTGGCTTGCGAAAGTATGGGAGATGAAAATCTACCTATGAGAGATGTTGCAATATTCTTTAAATCTGTGCCACAAGATAGGATGAAAGATCCTGGCCCTAATCTACAAAAAGTTTTAAACTTTCGCAAAGAAAGAGAAGCAAAGAAAGATTTCTATTGCAAATTATACAATACAAGTACGGAGTTTGCCGATTTTTTTAGACGACGGTTACAAGAGTGGAAACAAGATATTGTAAAGGGAGTTAAAAAAACAGCAAAAAATCCACTGCTTTCGTCTACGGAAAAATCATTATCGTCTAAAGTCAATGATCTTTCGTATAAAACGATGGAAGACGGATTGAAAAAAGCACAAGAATTATATAATAATGGAGAAAATACAGATGCTGAAATTCTTTATTCTCGATTAGTTGCTGATTATGACGCTTCTCGTGCAGAAATTGAATATGCTCGATTTTTAAGAAATATAGGATCATTTCAAATGGCAATGAAGGTTTTAGAAAAAGCTCGAGATAAATATATAAGGTTACGAGATAAAGAAAATGAGGCTTATGCATGGCAACAGATAGGGAAAATACATGCAATTTTTATTGAACATTATGAAGAGGCAAAAGTTGACTATGAAAAAGCATTAGAGTTGTACAACTCTAACGATTTGAACAAATCGTTAGATAATAGTATCTGTAAAGCACGAACACTTCTAAATTTAGGGATTATTTTAAGAAGATTATCTGATTATGAGAACTCAGAAAAACATTTAGAACAAGCATTGAATATATTTGAAGAATTTAAATGTAATTCTGCCATAGCAACTGTAAAAAGTCATTTAGGTGTGCTTTATAAGACAATAGGCGATTATGATAAAGCGCTACAATATCAAAAGGAAGCTTTGAATATTTTAGAGACTGAGCAAACAGAGCAAAATCCACGGGCGAAAGCGAAAGTATTAGGCAATTTAGGTGTAATATATAGAATAAAGAGAAATTTTGCAGAAGCTAAAAATGCACATCAGGAAGCGTTGAATATATTTATCAAAGTAAAAGATATAAGAGGACAAATCAGAGAAATTAGTAATTTGGGAGAAATAGAAGAAATAAATAAACAGTATAAGGACGCTTTCAATTATTATGAAAAAGCCTATTATTTAGCAGGACAAATAGGGGAAAAGGATGGCATTTCCATGACTCAAATGGGAAAAATATCCTATATGTTAGGCTCTTATAACGAATCAGAAAAGTATCTCATGGAAGCTTTACAGATAGCTAAAGATGATAAATATAGTCAATCCATTCGGCTTAGATATTTAGGAATACTTTATCGGTTAAAGAAAGACTATAGTGAATCTATAAGATATTTGAATAAATCTATAGAAAATGCTTACTATATTAAGAATGATGTAGAAATAGCAAATGCATTACTGGAAGAAGCATACACATATTTTGAACAGAAAGATCGCAAGAATGCTCTTGCTATAGCAGAAGACACAAAACTAAGATTCAAAGAGTTAAAAATGGATACTAAAGAAAAAGAAGCGGAGTCTTTGATTAAGAAAACATTAAATATGCCGAGCGTGGTATAATAAAAAAATTATAGAACAAGATGAAAAAGATACTGGTTTTAATGCTTGCCGTATTAGGCACAATCGCAGTTTGGGGACAAACCAAACAGACAATAGCGATTTACGTTACCGGCGGGAAAACGGATGGCGATAATAAAATGCTCGAAATGCGCTTAAAATCAGCAATAGTAAAGAGTGAGAACTATGCAGCCGTTGAGCGCACTACAGATTTCCTCAATCAACTCCGGCGTGAGCAAAAATATCAAACATCGGGTGCGGTAGATGATAAACAACTTGCGCGTCTGGGTAAAGAGTCGGGCGCTAAATATGTCTGCGTAGCTGAGATTATGCCTGTTGAAGGCAGCAATTATTTTATTACTGCCCGCCTTATTGATGTCGAGAAGGCAGCAGTATACGCAGTTGCCGATGGCTCCGATGAAATAAAAGATTCGCAAACGATGTTGCGCATGTCCGAAAACGTTGCTAAGAAATTGCTTGAAAGTGCTGCGGCAAACAAATCCGGAGAAGAAAAAGAACGTGTTGCAGTGTATGTCGCAGGTGGAAATGACATGAATAAAAGAAAATTGCTTGGTGTAAAACTTGTGAGCGAATTTACCAATAGCGACGAGTATGCAGCCATGGAACGTACCGATGTGTTTTTAGAGCAACTTCAAAAAGAGCAGCAATACCAACGTTCCGGGAATGTCAATGACAAACAGCTTGCAGAATTGGGGCGGCAATCCGGTGTTCAATATGTTTGTGTAGCGGAGATTATGCCCGTTGCAGGCAGCGATTATTTTATTACCACCCGCCTTATTGATATAGAGAGAGCGACTGTGATAGCCAGCGCCGATGGCGCAAATGCAATAGACAATACTCAAACCATGTTGCGCATGTCTGAAATAGTTGCCGGAAGACTTATTGATAACGCTGTATTGAATAATTTCGGCAATGAGAAGGCTCGTGTGGCGGTTTATGTTACCGGCGAAAGTGCCGGCAATATAAACAAAGTGCTTGGTATAAAACTTGTGAGCGCCATTACCAATAGCTCCAAGTATGCAGCCATGGAACGTACCGATATGTTTCTAATGCAGCTTGCTAAAGAGCAGCAATACCAGCATTCCGGCAATGTTAACGAGAGCCAGCTTGCCAAGTTGGGTAAGCAATTTGGTGTGCAGTACGTGTGTGCTGCTACCGTCAATAAAAATTCATTTGGAGACATGGTTTTGGCGGTATCGCTGATAGATGTGGAAACAGCCATATCTATTGCCACAGCCGGTGATGTGTTGACCGATAACGACCTTAATGCACTGACCGGCGCTACACAAAGGGTGGCAGAGAGCTTGCTGGATAATGAAGACAATAAAATTCCGGAAGTAGAATATTATCCGGACTGGTTTTTCAATCATTCCGACGACGAATATGTTGGAGTCTCTCTTCCCCTGAAGAATACCGATTTGGCAATCCGGCAAGCTGTCTATCCGGCATTACTATCATACAAATTGCGAAATGACAGCACTACGGGAACAAACCTAATTAATAGTTATGGGACTTATGACGCCACTAATGGTCGTACTACTTTATCGAGTGAAAGTTATAGTCGTGAAATTAAAGAATATCGGCTAAAATACATAATTACCAAAACAGCTAAAAATAAATATGGAGAGATATTCGTGGCAGTAAAAATTTTATCCGGCAAGTCAGGACCGGTTGTTAAGTGGGGAATAAATAATTATATTTCATCAAAGGGCGAAATTTTTCAACAACAATCGGAGATAATGTTTCAAACGCGAATAGATAATATATATCTAAAAAGTACTTGCAAAGATGATCGTAACTCTGATTCATTTTTCTGTAAAAATGAAGGAAGTGTGGCAGATAAAATTACAGAGGAGCGCGAATATTTGGAGAATAATAAAAATTACACCTATCAAGAAACTGTTTCTGAAAATAGTGGCGAGATAAAGAAAAACGAGGAAACAGGTGAAATTGAAATACTTTTAGAAAACAGCATTGGTCAATCGCTTGATTATTCTTTGGGATTTGCATATTTGATGGGGTTGGTAGAAATGAACAGTATTTGTAGTAACACGGGAAATAATATACGTATCGAAGGAATGAGAATAACGAGAGGTTTTTTGGAGATAGTTCTTCCTCGGTCTTATTAGAATAAATAGTGGTAAAAAATTGAAGATAAAATGAAAAAAGTAGTATTTTTAATGCTTGCCGTGATATATGCAAGTATAGCTTTCGGGCAGCAAACGGTAGCTGTGTATGTTACCGGCGGGCAGGAGGAAGGTGCTAACGATATGCTGAGCGCTTCGCTCAAAGAAGCGATTACCAACAGCAGGGATTACGTGGCTGTGGAGCGTACCGCTTCTTTCCTGCAGCAACTTCGGAAGGAGCAAAAGTATCAAAGGTCGGGCAACGTGGATGACGATGACATTGCCCGTCTCGGCAGGGAATCGGGAGCGAAATATGTGTGCGTAGCAGAGTTGATGTCCGTATCCGGCGGGGACTTTGTTACTGCCCGGCTTATCGGGGTGGAAAATGCGTCGGTGGTTGCCACTGCTGACGGAGCCGACAAGATTACCAGTCTCGAAACGCTGATGCGCGTATCCGAAGCTATTGCTGCACAGCTGTTGCAGTATGCTGTCCTGAATCAGTCCGTCAAGTCCAAAGCGCGCGTGGCAGTTTACGTTACCGGCGAGGCTGGCGATGGGGAGACGAATAAAATACTGGGTATAAAATTAGTGAGTGCCATTACCAAAAGCGCACAGTATGCCGCCGTGGAGCGCACCGACGCCTTCTTGAAGCAGCTCCGGAGCGAGCAGGACTATCAGTCGTCGGGTAATGTGGACGACGACCAGCTTGCTGCGCTGGGTAAACAGTTCGGCGTTCAGTACGTATGTGCGGCAAAAGTAAGCAGGGCGTATGGTTCAAAAGCGCTGACCATATCGCTTATAGACGTAGAAACGGCGAATGTTACGGCAGTAGCCTTTGCAGCGCTCTCCGGTTCAGACATAAACTCGCTGATAAGCGTTACACAAAAGATATCAATGAAAATTGCCGGGAAAACGGAGGCGGAAATAAGAGTAGAGGCGGAAGCAGAGGCGGTAGCAGAGACAAGAGCGGAGGCAGTAAAAAAACAGGCACTTAACTCTATTGAACAGAATATGGTTTATGTTCAGGGCGGTACATTCAGGATGGGCTGCACCTCCGAACAAAAGGGAGATTGCAGGAATGACGAAAAACCTGTCCACAAGGTAACGCTGAACAATTTTTACATGAGCAAATACGAAGTGACTCAGGCACAGTGGAAAGCGCTAATGGGCAGTAATCCGTCATTCGATGAGGAAGACGATCTGCCTGTAGAACAGGTAAGCTGGAATGATGTCCAAATATTTATAAAACGGTTGAACGCCGCCACCGGCAAGTATTATCGTTTGCCGACAGAGGCAGAGTGGGAGTATGTGGCACGCGGAGGAACACAAAGTAGAGGGTATCAATATAGTGGGAGTAATACTTTGGACGAGGTGGCGTGGTATCAGGATAATTCAGGAGACAAACCACATCCCGTAGGCACAAAACGGGCAAATGAATTGGGTATATACGATATGAGCGGGAATGTATCTGAGTGGTGCTACGACTGGTATGGCACCTATCCGGCTTCGGCGCAAAATAATCCCACAGGCGCTTCATCCGGCTCCTACCGCGTGACTCGGAGCAGCAGTTGGGGCAGCGGTGCGGGCTACTGCCGCGTGGCTCATCGCAGTTACAATTTGCCCGAATTTAACGCCTTCGCCGATCTTGGCTTCCGCCTGGCTTGCAGTGTGGAAACGGCGAATGTTACGGCAGTAGAGACAGCAGAGGCTAAAATAGCGGAGGTAGTAAAAAAACAGGTAATTAACTCTATTGAACAAAATATGGTTTATCTTCAGGGTGGTACATTCAGGATGGGTGATGATATCGAAAAGCCTGTTCACGAAGTGAGGATAAGCAGTTTTTACATTGGCAAATACGAGATTACGCAAGCGCAATGGGAAGCGCTAATGGGCAGTAATCCGTCCCTTTTTAAGGGAAATGACCTGCCGGTAGAGCTTGTAAGATGGAACGACGCCCAAATGTTTATCGAACTCTTGAATGACGCCACCGGTAAGCAGTACCGTTTGCCCACCGAAGCCGAGTGGGAATATGCGGCACGAGGAGGATCACAAAGTAGAGGTTACCAATATAGTGGGAGTAATACTTTAGACGAGGTGGCGTGGTATCGAGATAATTCAGGAGGCAAACCGCATCCTGTCGGCACAAAAATGGCAAACGAACTGGGTATATACGATATGAGCGGGAATGTATATGAGTGGTGCTACGACTGGATAGGCGCCTACCCGGCTTCGACACAAAATAATCCTGCAAGCGCTTCATCCGGCTCCTACCGCGTGACTCGGGGCGGTAGTTGGTTCCACTATGCGGACGACTGCCACGTGGCTCGTCGCAATGCCCTTTTGCACGGTAGCACTCTTGGCTTCCGCGTGGCTTGCAGTTCAGAGTAGGCAGGGCGGAGGTTTTGCCAAAAAGCGAGGGAGGGACGACCGAGCAAAAAGGCAAAATCGAAAGAAAGATATCGCCGAATTACCTTATTGTTCTTGTCAAGGCGTTGCGCCCCATTACGTCATGTTGGTAGAATTTCCGTGCGTCCTTACATTTTTCGGATTTCCTCTTCGGAGAGACCGGTGAGGGCTTTGATTTGGTCTATAGCGTGCCCATTGCGCCGGAGGTTCAGCGCCATTTCTGTAAGGGCTTCT
>JAISAD010000004.1 GCA_031266895.1 Bacteroidales bacterium | reverse complement strand
GATTTAGCCAAACATCTGCTCAAGCAGTGCGATAACAGTCTCAACAAACTAGTGAATTATACTTTCAATGATCTTATAGCTATTCATGGCATCGGAAAGGCAAAAGCGCTCGCTATTTTGACTGCTTTTGAGTTGGGAAAGCGGTGTCGCGCTGAAAAAGTGGAGCAGCAGAAACGCATCCTCAAGCCAGAGGATATTTTAGAATTGATGCAGCCCAAAATTGCCTATCTGCCTCATGAAGAATTTTGGGTACTTTTCCTTAATCAGGCTTCGTATCTATTGGGAGTGGAGCGGTTGGCCCAAGGCGGGATCAATTACACCAGCATTGACGCCAGGCTTATCCTTAAAAAAGCTATAACTCGCTGTGCTACAGGAATTATTCTTTGTCATAACCACCCATCCGGGCTGTTGAAACCCAGTAACGAAGATATTATTCTAACCGAAAAGATAGGAGAAATGTGCGAACTGTTTCGCATCAATCTGTTAGAGCACTTAATAATCCAAAAAGAGAACTATTATAGTTTTCATTGTAACGGACTGATTTAGAATGCGTTTTTGCGCTAAACCTCATTCACTTCCGGTTCAATCAGCACTCCAAATTTATTCATGACGGCTGCCTGTATTTTGCGATAGAATGTAATAATTTCCTTTCCTGTAGCGCCGCCCCAATTTATGATGACCAATGCCTGCTTAGGATAGATGCCAACATTACCCTCCCGGTAACCCTTAAGGCCACATTGTTCAATCAAAAAACCGGCCGAGAGTTTTATCAAGTCTGCTTCAGCTGGATAGTGCGGTACATTGGGAAAACGAGTGGCCAGCAACTCAAACTGTGCCCGCGAGACAAGGGGATTCTTAAAGAAACTGCCAGCACTGCCCAGCATTTGCAAATCGGGCAATTTAGAGGCACGTATGCTTTGTATGGCTTTCGCTACATTTTGCAAGGTAATTTCCTGATTATTAGAGATTAAATAGTTTTTCACGGCTTCATATTCCAAATTGAATCTGGGCTTTTTAGAGAGTTGAAACAATACTTCTGTAATTAACAAACGGTTGCGGTAATCCTTTTTAAAAATGGAGTTTCGATAGCTAAATTGGCACTCGGTATTGTGAAATTGCACGAAGGTTGCTTTATGTAGCATTATGCCATTTACCTGATACACAATATCTTTAACCTCTGCGCCATAAGCGCCAATATTTTGCACGGGAGCACTGCCTGTCCAACCGGGTATGTCTATCAGATTTTCAGCGCCATAGAGATCATTTTTCAAGCAATATTCAACAACGGATTGCCATGCTTCACCGGCAGCCACTTTCAAAATAATTTTATCAGCAGTTTCGTGCACCACTTCTATCCCTCTGTTTTGCAATTGAATTACAGAACCGTTAAAATCGCCGCTAAACAGCGTATTACTCCCTCCACCCATAAGGTAAAAGGGAGTGTTAAAAATGCCTTCTTGTTGCAATTGCGCCACCTCTTGAGGCATGTCAAGCGTAATTAATTGCCGACAGCAGACATCAATACCAAAGGTATTTAAGTTCTTTAGCGGGTGATTAAGTTCTATTTTCATTTGAAATATTCAACCCACTTAATTAATTATTTATTGTATTTCCCGCAAAATAAATTCCTCCTCCACAACTGTCTCTCCATGCTCCGGTAACATCTGCCAAGCAGTTTGTTTCGCCATGCAGGCGTAGCGTACCCAGAAAGGCAAATATAATCGCCTCTTTGTAATCTATAAGTGTCTGCTCAGGAATAATAAGTTTACTATCTATCTCTTTTTGAATGAGTTGTATAAGAAAATTGTTTTTAGCGCCGCCTCCGGTTACCAAAATTTGGGTAGCCTTGCTCTGGCAAATATGTCGGCCGATTTGTGCCGCAATATGTTCGCTCACAGTGCGTAATTTGTCGTAAGTGGAGAGCGCTGTTTCCTGCAACAGCGGTAAAAACTGACTTTCAAACCACTCTTTACTTAACGATTTAGCCCCTGAAAGACGGTAAAATGCCAATTCGTTCAGTCTGTTCAGCAGTGTTTCATTCATTATCCCTTTCTCGGCATTTTCGCCCTGAGGATCATAGTCGAGGCACAATGCTCCGGCCAGCAGATTGAGTGCCATATTACAAGGCACGATGTCGTAGGCGATACGCTTTCCTCCATTGCGATACGAGATGTTGGCAATGCCTCCCAAATTGAGACAAGCTTCATATTGTCCGAATAACAATTCATCGCCGGCAGGCACTAACGGTGCCCCTTGTCCTCCTAATGCCACATCGCCGGTACGGAAATCGCAAATGGTGGTAACACCACACCATTCGGCCATAAGCGCGCCTTTCCCGATTTGAAAGGTTAATCCCTCTTCGGGACGATGAAAAACGGTATGACCATGCATGGCAATCAGATTGGGTTTAACAGCCTGTTGTGCAAGAAATTGATTGACGTTTTTTGCCCATACTCTACTCAATTCCACTTCAAACTGTGCCAAGTCCAAGGCTCTCATTTCGTTAGCCTCCGCCATTTTATGGCGCAAACCCGTTTCATATTCAAAACTTTCGGCAGCCAGTAACTGATAGTGCCACCGCCGGGTTTCATCTCGCCAAAAACGACAGAGAGCCACATCCAATCCATCGGTTGAGGTTCCCGACATAAGCCCTAAAGCAGTTATGCAACTCATCTAAAAACTATCTGAATTTAGCTTTATATAACAGCATTTCGAGCATCCTGCAGTAGTTATCCCCCTCTTTTTCGCTATCAGATTGCAGCATAATCCCAAGTACATGATTGTTGATTTCCGTTACATACACAGAAACGCTACCGGCACCTTCCTCATCACTTAGTGTGGCTTTAAATCGATACCATTTTTGGCCGTTAACAGTAGCTGTTCCGGTAGAGAATCGGGCAATGTCATTTGAACATTGCACAATCTCCATCAATAAGGCAGTAAATTGTTCGGCCGACAAGTTTTCATCCACAAAGTGCATTTTCAAAGCGAGGGTATGTGAGGCGTTGTGTCCGTAAAACCCCTCGGAAACAGGAATATCATAATCCTCCGATTCTATAATCGCCTCGCTACAGTCATCGTAACGCTCTATTGCGCCACTTAAAGACAGTCTAATAAAATATTTCTTTGCTTTTTTGTTATATTTCAACTCATCATATTGGGGAGTCATTATCATCTCTCCATCCAAAGCAGGGACATAGAGTGTTGCATTAGCTTCAGGAATTTCACATTCTACAACTTTACCTTTCAAAGGCGTACTGGCGTTAAATTCAAGCGTTGGCCATATTAACGGAGATTCCAATTTTACCAATTCCTCCAATGATGCATGATCATTTTCCGCTTTCAAATTGGGATCCCGCTTCATTTCATCTATATAAATGGAAGAGATAAAAGAGGCTGCAAGAGGCAAATTTTCCTGGGTAATATTGCTAAAATGAAAGACGGAAACATAGTCTTGTGCAGGAATTACGACTATTAAAACAGGCACTTTTTTCCCCGATTGATATACTGTTGCCTGTATGCCATTAATATTATAATGGAATTTTTCCCTACATGCATCTGCATAATTTGCCATATCATATGACCTGGAATAAAGTACCAAATTATCAATTTCAGTTTCGGATTCTTTAGGATAAAAACCATATTCCACACTAAATTCTTTCGAGTAGAATCTGCTTTCGCTACTCTCCAACAGCACGGATAATAGAGTCTGGTTGGTTAGCAGGGTGGCACGTTCATTGATTTTGAATTGAGAAGCTCTAATTTCAGCACTCATATCAACAGGAACAACAAAGCTAAGGCCTAATTGATTATAACAGGTAGTATCGCCGGCTTTATACGAAATGGATTGAGATACTGCCCAATCCGGCAAATAACCGTAATGCTCTGTAGCAGAAGCAATAACTTCTTTGCACTGTTTTTTTTCACTTTCATCTTGGGTTAAAATGTTAAAAGTTAAAATATAGGAGTCATTAACAATTTGATATTTCTCCGTACCAGGCCAAGTTTCGGTTACTTTGCTAAATTGACCAAAAGCTGAATTTATAGCCGTAGAGTCGGTAACATCGGCATATGAACCCGTAATCATTAATTCCATAACAGGCTGATTTCCTTCAGGTGTAATAAATAGAAATTTACCATTATAATGTTCATAATTAAATTGGCAAAACACCCCCGAAGCGTCAATGGTTAGTTTGGCTTTCTGCTTTTGAAAATCCGGAGTTGAGAAACCCCAACCTGCCGGCATGCTAAAAGCCAGATTACCCATACTAACCCCAAAATAATAACTATAGGGCAAATAGATGTACTGTTTTATCATCTCTTGCGCCTTGAGTACAGGCATAAATAATACGAATAATGCCAAAGGCAGGAAAAATGCAATTTTTTTCATATCAAAATCTATTTTTAACGGTTTATTTTTGGGGGGCAAAGATACGGAATTTTTGGAATAGGGAACGATCTGCTTTTCTAAATTTCCACCACTTCCTATTTCAAAAAATTCCTGTACTTTTGCACTCTGATTTTTGTTTTTACAAATTCTTAATTATGAGCCATATTCAATCCTCTATTTCCTACAAAGCCATCTGGAAAATAGCTTACCCCATCATTATTGGGAATATGGCTCAATCGCTATTGGCCTTTGTAGATACCGCTTTTCTCGGTCATTTGGGACGCATTGAGCTGGGGGCTTCCATGATGGCCGGTATCTATTATTTTACCTTTTCCACTTTGGCTTGGGGTTTTGCTATGGGAATACAAATTGTGATAGCTCGGCGTTTCGGCGAGAAAAAATTTCCCTGTATCGGTGAAGTTTTTGAACATGGATTGCTGATTGGGGCAGCTATTGCTCTGTTGCTCTTTGGCATGCTGCATTTTTTGACCGCTCCCATATTGAGTTCTATTATCGAATCACCGTCTATCTATAATGCAGCCATGCAATTTATGGATTACCGCCATTTCGGCATTCTTTTTGTCTGCTTCAATTTTCTCTACCGAGCCCTCTACATCGGCCTTTCCAATACCAAAATGATTACCTATTCCACCATTCTAATGGTCTGTATCAATATCATTTTTGCCTATCTGCTGATTTTTGGCAATTTCGGTTTTCCAAAAATGGGCATTGGCGGCGCAGCACTGGCTTCGGTATTTGCCGAAATAAGCGCCATGATTTTCTTCACGTTTATTACGATAAAAACACTGCCGCTCAAAAAATACGCACTCTTTACGTGGCATAAAATCAGAGGGGCGCTCATCAAATCACTCCTGTCTCTCTCTATCCCCACCATGATGCAACGTTTGATTTCTTTCGGCATCTGGTTTATCTTTTTTGCACTGATAGAGCACTTGGGAGAACTTCCTATTGCTATTTCAGGCATCGTACGCAGTGTCTATATGCTGCTCGCTATTCCTGTTTTTGCTTTCGGGGCTACTGCCAATACCCTCACTAGCCGCATGATTGGAGAGAAAAAAGAGCGCGAGCTCGGCGCTACATTATTCAAAATCATGAAACTGAGTTTTCTATGTATTATCCCCATACTTGTAGTGGTGCTGTCTATTCCTGAACACATCGTGTCCATCTATACGCCCGACACGGAATTAGCCGTTGCTGCCATACCTACCCTTTATGTAATTTGTGCTTCTATGTTGCTGCTCGCCTTTGCCATGATATATTTTGAAGCTGTTTCGGGCACGGGTAACACAAAAATAGCACTATACCTGGAACTCGGCGTCTTGTGCGTCTATACCTTCTATATAATGCTGCTTGCCGTAAAACTCAAGGCGCCTATTGAATGGGTATGGAGTTCCGAATATGTGTATGCGACACTCATCGGAGGATTTTCGCTGCTTTATATGAAATATGGAAACTGGATAAAGAAAAAGGTATGACAAATTATTTTAAATGCCATATAACCGAAGTGAGCGGGTTGCGGTTTGTGGCCGACCGAATGGCTTTGCAATCTTCAGCAGGGCGTAATCATCTGATGCATATGTCTTTTATGACCGATGCAGCCGCTTTGCAAACCGAACTTGATCACACCGAAGCAATGCTCCGATTCAGACGCGAAGAACCTGCTACAGTGCAAACCATACTGTTGCAACTGGAACAGCTCCACGATATAAAGCAGAGCCTTAAAAATTTGCATGATAAAATTGTATTAGACGATGTGGAATTTTTTGAGATAAAGAAATTTACAATCATTTCACAGCAAATAGAAAAATGCCTGCTTCCTTTTGGGTTTGTCTGGTTAGCCTGGCAAGACATAACGGCCGTATTGTCTTTACTTAACCCTTCAGGACAACAAACGCCCAACTTTTATATCTATCCCGATTATGATGAACGCCTGCCGTTGATACACAAACAACTCGCCGCAGAAAAAAACGAACAGGCACGCCAGGAGTTGCTATTGGATTTGGCACAGGCAGAAGATGATGTGCGCCAAAAATTATCCGACTATTTACAGCAATACATAGAACCGCTGCAAAACAACCTAAACCTGCTGGCCTGCATAGATGTACTGTTAGCCAAAGCACAATTGGCTGAGGATTTGCACCTAATCAAACCTCAGATAACAACAGACCGCATTCGCTTCACCGCGCTTTTTAATCCGGCGGTAGCGGCGCGGCTGCAACAGAACGGTCATCAGTTTCAACCGATAGATATAAGCATAGCCGATATCCCTTGCCTGATTACCGGCGCCAATATGTCAGGAAAAAGCGTGCTACTCAAAACGATCGGGTTAGCCCAAACGCTTTTTCAATTTGGCTTTTTTGTGCCGGCAGCAGCAGCAGAATTAACACCCGTAGCAGCAGTGATGTTCAGCATGGGCGATGCGCAATCGGATATGAACGGGTTATCTTCGTTTGCCGTTGAAATTTTGAACATACAGCATATTATCCAAAAGGTCAAATCGGGACAGCGCATTTTAGCGTTAGTAGATGAGCTGGCGCGTACTACCAATCCCGACGAAGGCAAAGCACTGGTAAACGCTTTTGTGCAATTGATGTCGAAATACGACGCATATACATTAATCACAACACATTACAGTGGAATACATGCCATTTGCAGGCGTTTGCAGGTAAAGGGATTGCAATTTGCCGCAATGCCTGAAAAAATAACGCCTGAAAATCTTCAGCGCTACATGGATTACACTTTAGAGGAATGCTCCGATCGCGATGTGCCCCATGAAGCATTGCACATTGCCGAAATCTTTGGCGTGGATGAAGAGTTTTTAGCATTGGCCTGCATGTCCTGATTTTTTTATTACTTTTGCAAGATTTTTTAATGTAACCTAATTATCATAACAATGAAGAAAGTATTTATCGTAGCAGCGAAAAGAACTGCAATCGGAAAATTTATGGGGGCACTTGGCAGTTTCACACCAGGAAAATTGGGGGCATTGGTTATTAAAGCTTTATTGCAGGAAACAGGCATCAATCCCGCTCAGATAGACGAAGTGATTGGCGGTAATATTCTGTCAGCCGGCCAAGCGCAAGGTGTTATTCGTCAGGCGGCCATCCATGCGGGCATACCGTATGAAGTGCCGGCCTACTCCATCAATATGGTGTGTGGCAGCGGCATGAAAGCGGTGATGAATGGCTACAGCGATATTATGAGCGGCAATGCCAATATTGTAATTGCCGGCGGTACGGAAGTGATGTCGAATGCCGGCTTTGTAATGAGCGGGAATTTACGTAATGGTCATAAAATGGGAGACTTACACGCCGTTGACCACATGGTTTGCGATGGCCTTACCGATGCATTTCACCATTATCATATGGGCATTACGGCTGAAAATATTGCCGAAAAATATAATATCAGCCGCGAAGAACAGGATGTCTTTGCTTTCAATTCACAGCAAAAGGCAATTAAAGCAGTAGATAGCGGGGCTTTTTCTGCCGAAATTGTACCTGTAGAAATCGTCTCAAAAAAAGAGACCGTTGCTTTTGCACAGGATGAATTTCCAAATCGAACTTCTACCCTGGAAAAGATGGCGAATCTAAAGCCTGCTTTTAAAAAGGATGGAACAGTTACCGCCGGAAATGCTTCGGGAGTGAATGACGGCGCCTCTTTCGTAATGCTGATGTCGGAAGAGAAAATGAATGCGCTGGGATTGAAGCCACTGGCTGAAATTATAGCTACGGGAGAAGGAGGCGTTGACCCTGCCGTGATGGGCATGGGGCCTGTGCCGGCCATCAGAAAAGCATTGCAAAAAGCAGGTAAAAAGCTGACTGATATGGATTTTGTAGAGTTGAATGAAGCGTTTGCCGCCCAATCGCTCGGCGTTATTCATGAACTTATTGCTGAACATGGTGCTACCCGGGAGTGGATTTATGCGCATACCAATCCCAACGGCGGCGCCATTGCTTTGGGACACCCTATCGGCGCTTCGGGCAATCGGATTTTAGTTACGCTGATTCATGAACTTATTGCGGCCAAAAAAGAGTGGGGCTTAGCTTCGCTTTGTATTGGCGGCGGCATGGGTACAGCTGTTATTATTAAAAAAATCTAAATAGTTTATAATTATGAAAATGCTTAAAATTATCTGCATTTCAGCAGCTATTCTGTTATGGCAGGGTTATTTGCAAGCCGAAGAACCCATAAAGCCAATTAATGCCCCGTTGAAAGAAGCTACGGTATTTTTTCATGGTGCAGAACTCATTCATTCCATGGATGTCAGTTTGCAAAAAGGGGAAAATGCTATCGTAGCAGAAGGACTTAGTCCTGTAGTGGACAACCGGAGCATCTCCATTTCCATTACCAATGGGGTACTTGTCTCTTCCTACGAATTTACGGTAAACTACCTGTGGGCTTCTACAATAGAGAGCCATCTTACAGCCAAGCTGAAAGATTCGGTAAATTACTATACCGATTTAATTCAAAAAACCAATACCAGCATCAGTATAAACAAAGAGTTACTGGCTATTTTGAAAAAAGGAACGGAGAAAACAGTTTCCGGTTCGGAAAAAGGGGTAGGTGTGGATGAGTTGACGAAAAACATTGACTATTTTCAAAATAAGTCTTTGGCACTTGAAGCGAGTATCTATGCCGATAACAGAAAAATAAAAGACTGTCAAATTGCACTCAGCCGCCTGAATAACCAATTGAGACAGGAAGCCTCTAAAAATACCACCTCCTCGGGTGTTCTAAAGCTTAATTTGAATGCTCCGATAACAACTAATGCCACCTTGACAATTAAATATTTCACATCGACAGCCAAATGGATTCCTTACTATGATATTAATGTAGTTTCAACCGATAAGCCGGTGAAGTTTACCACCAAATCAAAAGTATCGCAAACCACAGGACTGGACTGGAATAAAGTAAAACTTACACTTTCTACGGCACGACCCTCTTTTGGCAAGGTAGCGCCTGTATTCAGCGCCTGGTTTCTGAACTACTATCAACCTGCTTATAGCAAGTCGCGAGCGGACGCCATAATGAACAGCTTAACACACGCTGACTATACAAACGATATGGAAATGGAAACAGTCATGGACGAAAAGAAAGCTATGGCTACCGGTTCTGTCAGCACAGTTTTTTCCGATCCACCGCTCTACTTTATTGACGAATTTGAGGCCACACAACAAGATTTTGACAATATGGATATCAGCATGATTAAAGACAGAATCTATTTGAGCAAGGAGGAAGCTATGGCTAAATATGGAAACAGGGCTTCCGGAGGCGCCATAATCATTACCACCAAGAAAATGGAAGATTACATTACCCAATCCGATAATGTACTGAATCAAACTTTTGCCATAGAACTCCCTTATTTTATTCCAGGTAATGGGAAAGCTCAAACCATTGAACTCGGCACAAAAGAGAGTACGGCTATTTTCAAATATTATGCTGCACCAAAATTAGACCCCGCCACCTATTTACTGGCCGAGATTCCCGATTGGGAAAAGCTGGCACTCTTTAGCGGTGATGCCAATATTACCTACGAAGGCACTTTTGTAGGCGCTACCTTTATTAACACGGGTTCGACCGACAAAACGCTTGCCTTGACTCTGGGAATCAATCCGCGCGTAGTCGTGAAAAGGGTAAAAGAAAAAGAGTTTACCAGCATGAAAATGGTGGGCAATGATAATAAAGTAGCATTAGGCTATACCATTACGGTAAAAAACACCCAAAACAAGGTCATTAGTTTTGTTCTGAAAGAGCAGTATCCAATCTCTTCACGCAAAGAAATTGATGTACAGATGTCGGATGAAAACATTGTTCCCTCTCCTACCCTCAATCGCAAAGAATTGGGCGTAATTACATGGGAAACCGACCTGCAAGCCGGCGAAAGCAAAGTGTTTAAAATCAGCTACAGTATCAAATATCCCAAAGACAAGCAGATTTCGCTGGAGTAATCTAAATTTTATGATTCAGTATTGCAAGTTAAAGCAATATCTACGCATAACGAAAGGAAGAATTAATACTACATCTCTTTTTTTTGTATTTTTGCATCTTTAAAAAAATAGAGCAAATTTATGACTACTTTAGGAAATTTTAACGTGGAATTAGATGGAGATGGTTTTATGATTGACCCCTCACAATGGAATGATGCGCTGGCCTTGGAAATTGCTAAGGCAGACGGAATTAATGAATTAACAGAAGCACATTGGAAAATTATTCGTTTTATCCGTGTCTCCTTTGAAGAGAAAGGAAATGCCCCAATGGTGCGTGCCCTTTGCAAAGAAACCGGGTTAAAACTGAAAGAGATTTATGAACTTTTTCCGCTCGGACCGGCCAGAGGCGCTTGTCGGATTGCAGGCTTGCCCAAACCCGATGGCTGCGTTTAGCCTCTTGATTATTCATTTTAGCATATAAAAACAGAAAGATGATTGTAAGTCAAGTTATTGCAATAATCGCCATCCTGATTTGCATGATTGCTCTATTGAGCCACCTTTTGAAGCTCATTAAGCTGGGAAAACCAAAAGAGTTTTCGCAAAAGAGAGGAAATGTGGGCAAAAGCGTGGCCTACGCCTACACTGTATCCATGCTCCCCAATCACAAAGAGTCGGCGATGTTGCACCTGCCCACTTACGGACTTGGCATAGTGTTTCACGTCGGTACTTTTACTTCGTTACTGCTTTTTTCGTTATCCTTTTTTCCCTTTTTTAATCGCTGGATAGAGACTTGCATGCTGCTCAATACGGTATTGCCAGCACTGATTGCGATTGCAGTTTTTGCCGGCATTGCGCTTTTTATAAAAAGGTTAATTTCCAAGGATTTAAGATCGTTCAGTACGCCAGACGATTATCTTTCAAATGGGCTTACTACACTGTTTCAATTGGGAACTGTACTCTTCCTGTTCTGTCATGCCAACAATTATGCAGTTCATAGTTACTATCTTATGGCCGCGCTGCTTTTTTTGTACATGCCGCTGGGCAAGCTGCGCCATGTAGTCTATTTCTTTGCTGCACGCTACCATTTGGGCTTTTTCTATGGATGGCGGGGGAGTTGGCCGCCAAAGAAAAAAATCAATAATTGAAAGACAAATAGAAAATTAAAATGAAACGCTTTTTTTTAATGATGATGACCATTGTGGCAGTTTCAGGAGTTTTGGCCCAAATTGATGAACAGCCAGCCTGTTCGCACAATGCTATTTTTATTGTAGCGCATCCCGATTTGAAACACTCAAAAGCCAACGCAGCTATTCTGGAAAAACTGACCCACTTAAACAATATTACCGATGTAATTGATTTATACAACGATAAGAAAGCATTTAAGGTGGATTATTGTAAAGAAAAGATAGGAAAAGCCGGTGTGATAGTTTTCCAATTTCCTTTCTATTTTGCACAGGCGCCTTCAGAAATGAAGCGGTGGATTGATGCAGTCTTTTACGAGTTATGCAAAGAGAACCTGTTTAAGGGTAGAAAATTAATGATTGTAACCACTACCGGAGCGGAAGAAAATACTTACTCTAAACTGGGCAAAAATGGCTACAGCGTGGAAGAATTGCTGCTACCGTACAAATTTACAGCCTATTATCTCGGCATGGAATGGGTGAAACCCTTCGTAGTTTACGGCGTAAGCGGTGAAGAAGCCGACAAAAATGTGGCCAAAGGCCTGGTTGATTTTGAAAAGACGCTATTGGATGTAATATTTTCCATTCCCGTCAAAGAAGAGATACCTGTCCAAACCAAATCGAAACGATAATCGCAATGGTTAAGTACGAAGATTTAGTAAAAAAACTGCAAATCAAAGAGTTTGCGCCCATATACCTGCTAATGGGCGATGAACCTTTTTACATTGACCGTATCACGGAATTGATTGAAGAGCGCGTGCTGGACAAATCGGAACGCGATATGAATCAAGAGGTCATATATGGACGCGACACCACTGCCGGCGAAGTAATAGGCAGTGCGTTACAATTCCCATTTGGAGCCGAAAGGCGGGTGATTATTGTAAAAGAGGCACAGCATATCAAAGACTTTGACATGTTTGGCAAATATGCCGAAACTCCTTCGCCCAATTCAGTGCTGGTACTTGCCTTCAAAAAAGATAAATTGCCGGCCTCAAAATACAAATCCTTCGAAAAGCAGGGAGTTGTAATGCTGTCTGAGAAAATAAAAGATTGGAATTTGTCAAAATGGATACTCAACGAATCTAAAAACTACGGTTTTAGAGTAAGCAGCTATATTGCCGACCTGCTGGCCGAACAGATTGGAAATGACCTGAACCGCATCCATAACGAGTTTACAAAATTGAAAATTATTCTGCCTGAAGACAGTGAAATCACCGTCGATATAGTAGAACAGCATATCGGCATCAGTAAGGAATATAACGTATTTGAACTTACCGAGGCGCTCAACAAGCGCGATGTGGCTAAGGCCAACAAAATAGCGCTCAATATGGCACATCCCAGCAACGATGTTACCCCCATTGCCATAGTAGCCTCGCTTTACAAAAATTTCCTGGCAATGCTGCAATACCACCTGCGCATCAATAACGATGAGGCCACGCTCACAGCTATCTACGGGCCAAAGCATCCTTTTATTATCAAGCAAAACATTGCCACCGCCGAGCACTTCACCATAACCGAGTTGCGGCATATCATCAGCCTGTTGCGCACCGCTGACGTAAAAAGCAAAGGTGTAGAGAGCAATGACGAGCGCGGAGAAATAATTAAAGAATTGGTTTATAGAATATTGCACTAAAAAGCGATATTGTTATGTAAACATACATAATTCGACCAGTACGCAGCCTCAGCCTGAACAGTTAGCAAGTCTCTTTAATTTTTTTTTATATTTGCCTCCGTATTTTACAATACGGACAAGAGATGTTAAAGAAGGTTAATTTCCTGACAGTCAATATGTAATAATTGTAATAGTAACATGAGACATATCCTTATTTATTAGAAAACTTGCCGTTTTAGAAAACATTTACATGGACAGTAATAAGACAACGAATAAAAAAAGAATAAAATATGAAAAATAACTTACCTGTTGGACTAATTATCGGCGGCTTATCGCTAAGCATCGCCTTATTGAATATCGAAAGCCCCAAAGCATCGGATTACTCGGGCGGATATGCACCCTTTGCAAGGGTAAAAGCAACCCATAACCCGATACACGACAAAGGGGACAA
>JAISAD010000169.1 GCA_031266895.1 Bacteroidales bacterium | reverse complement strand
TGTATATAATATTCTGCTGCCGGTAAATTTGTCTGTTTCATTTTTTGAAAAACTGCAATCTTGAGCAGATAGTTGCCATGAGCATGCAAAAAAGAGTATAACCCCCAAGCTTAGAATTTTTTTTTGTTTCTTCATTTTTTTAAAATAAAATTATTCGTCTATTCCCTCACCCTCAGTACCGGCTTCCTGATTCCTGTCGGGCGAACGGCGCTTATAGTTGTTAATTTTGTAGCTAATCGTCAATGTAGTCTGATAAGCATTGCGCTCGCGAATACTTACGGCATCGTAACCGCGCTCTGGATTTTCGTGCGAATAGGTGTTGATTTTAGTTGGAATATATATCAAATCCCTAATATTCAAGCTGATAATTAAGTTTTTATTCAAGAATGATTTTTTGACCCCAAAGTTGAGCGAATAGTTGGCTGAGCGCCGTCCCTGTCCTACGCCTCCGGTACCCCATCCCATACTGCCGGTAGTGATTGAGCGGGAGCGGAAGCGGAAATTAAGCTGTAAATCCCAATCTTTAGGCAGTGAAAAACTTTGATTGAGCCCTAAATTCCATGCCCAGTCCTGCGACAGATTTTCGTCTATCAGATTTTTACTGTCAATAAGCATCCTGTAAAACGTGCCGGTAAAGGTGATTTTCCAGAACTTCCATAATCTTTGGCCATAAATCAACTCAAAACCGAAATTTTGACTTTTATTCAGGTTTTGATATGAAGTAAGCGTGTACTCAAGGTCTGTTGTGTCACGCAGACTTTCCGTATATCGCGAAATAATATTGCTTCTATAACGATAAAAGGCAGTTGCGGAGAGCGAACTGTTATTAATATTCATCAGGTACCCTAACTCTACCGAATTGACATATTCGGGGCGCAGATTGGGGTTGCCCTGTCGCAAATTTTGTTTGTCTGAATAGTCTAGGAAGGGATTCAATTGCCAAATACTGGGGCGTGTAACGCGGCGCGAATAGCTTACCTGCAGAGCGTGTTGCGGATTAAATTCATATTGAATATGTACCGTTGGAAACAAGCCGGGATAGTTGCCCTTGAAGGGTTTAGTGGAGTTATCCACCATCAGTTTAGACACCGTATTAGCCCATTCGCCACGCAATCCAAACTGCGCTTTCAACTTTTTCCAGAAAGTGTTGGAGTAAATAAGGTAAGCCGCATTGATAAACTCGTTGAAGATGAAATCGTTAGATTGAGATACATCTTCTGTCAGATTTGCCGGATTATAACCGTTGAATAGAGCATAATCCTGACCGATAGACCGATAGGAAAATTTGTAGCCGGCTTCGATACGCCCGCCATTGCCAATAGGTGTAACAAAATCTACCTGTGCAGTAGCAGTACGGTTATTGCCCAGCGTGTTGGTGCGCTGGTAGTAATTAGGAGTGGCATCAGGATAAGAGAAATCCTGCACAAAACGGCTTTCGGAATTGTTGATGCGTTGAGTGAAAAAGAGGTCGGCAGTCAATTCCATCCCTTTTTGGTTAAACAGCTTCTTGTAATTAATGCCGGCATTAAAGTTGTGGCTGCTGCGGTTACTGCCGCCTAACTGGTTATATTGAAGTAAGGGAATATCCTCACTGTTCAGGTAGTTATAGTTGTTCGACAGCAAATCATTCGTATCGCTATTGCCCCAGTAGTTATAGCCAAAGGTAAAACTGAGTGTATTCTGTTTATTGATAAACCAGTCGAGGCCGGTAGTTACATTGTGCGACATCCCCTTACTAATGCTATTGTTTTCTTGTGTAAGGTGGGTACTGTCTTGCGCATGACGAACAGTGTTTTTAAACCAGGAAAAGCGGTCCATAGTACCGGCTGATCGCCGTCCCATGCGTCGAAAATCGTAGTTTAAAAATACATTGATTTTACTATAGGTATAATTCAGACTTATTGAGGCATTATAACGGTCTAAATGGAGTTGTTTTTGAAAAAATGATGGCGCAACACCTGCCGTAACCATTCCGTTAAAACCGCCTTCTTTCTTCTTTTTGAGTACCACGTTAATAATCCCCGACATCCCATCAGGGTCCATGCGTGCCGAAGGATTGGTAACCACTTCAATACTCTCTATCATGGAGGCCGGAATTTGGTCTAAAGTGAGGTTAGTAGGACGTCCATCAACCAGAATTGTAACATTTTCGCTGCCCCTGAGGGTTACATTACCCTCAATATCAACATCTACCGCCGGCACATCTTCCAATACCTCTATTGCCGTAGCGCCATCGGCTACCACACTCGACTCTACATTAAATACTTTTTTATCCAGATTATTTTGCAGCATCTCTCTTTGTGCTACCACCTCCACACCGGAGAGTTCATTGGCTTTATTTACCATCTTAAATTTGTTGATTCGGTGAGTCGGATTGGCTGCCGTAATTTCAAAATCGCTGGAAATATGCGTACTGTAGCTCATATATTGCACCTTTATGTAGTAAGTGCCGTAATCGCTTACCGGCAGTACTGCCTTGCCGTCTCTGTCTGTAATAGTATATTGTACAGTTGTTGAATCGGAAGCACGTTGCAGATAAACTGTTGCGTATTCTATGGGAGTGCTGTTTTCATCCACTATGGCTATCATTACACGCCCTTTTTGTCCACTGCCTTGCCCTTGATGCGTTTGCTGGGCCTGTATGGTTATCAAAGAAAAAATAGTGAATAATAACAGGGTTATTGTCAAATATTTACGTTCTATCATATTTTAAATACGGGTTAAGATCACAGATTAATGTTTGATAGAAAATGTGAAACAAGGTTTAATTCATTTTTTTTCCTATTTTTGCTCTTTCATTTTTTGATTAAATTTGAGATAAATAATAGCCTGGCAAAGTAGTATTACAACTGTTCACAAATCGGGATTTACACGGAAAAAGTAAATGCAGTGCGGTTGTGGCATATTGGTTTAAAAAGGCTATCAGTGGCATGAATTTTAGAAACAAAATTTTAGACAGTTAGAAATTCATCTTAAAAAAAACGATGTTGGAAGAAGATAGAGAGCAGAAAGAGTTGATGGATAAGTTTAAAAAATCCATAAAAGAAGATAAGGTTACTTATTTTGATTCTATTGAATTGGAGATGATTATTGAGGGCTTTTTGGAGATTGAGGATTTCGATTATCTCGAAAAAGCGCTTCATAAGGCGATTGCGCTTTTCCCAAAACATGAATATTTTCGTATTCTCAGCATTAAATTCCATGTAATAAACATGAATATTTCTCAGGCCAAAGTAGAATTGGCCGAGTATGAATTGGACTTTGGGCCGAGTGTTGAGTTTTATAAGGAAAAAGTGATTTGTGCTAAAATAGAAGAGGGAGCAAAGAGCGGCGAAATGAACCGTATTTTATTACTAAACAAGGCTTTAGAATTAAATGATAGCGATGCGGAAACCCATTTTATGTTGGTTAACGAGTACCTTGCCTTGGCTGATGTCAATAATGCCGTTTTCCACGCAGTGCGTGTTATGGAATTGGAACCTGAAAACCGGTTTCAAGTTCTGGAATATTCGCAGCAGTGCGAGCAGACTGAACAGTATGAAGTTGCCTTGCATTTTTTTAAGCAGATGGTGGATAGATTTCCGCTTTCGAAAGATTGCTGGCAGTATTATGCGCTTGCACTGGAATGGAATGAGCAGTATGATGAGGCATTAGATGCCAATGAGTATGTGCTTAGTATTGATCCCGATACGCCTGGTGCCTATATTAATAAAGGAAAAATCTATTTCGACAGGGAAGATTACCCCAGTGCCATTAATGCGTTGTTACACGCTTATGACCTTGATAAAACCGACAGCAGCGTTTTGTTGAATATTGCCTGTTGTTACAAACTGATGGAATTACCTGATAAGGCTGCCGAATATTATAATAAGGTGAAGTTGCTTTATCCAGCTAATCTAAAAGCCAATTTAGGCATTATCAATCAACTTTGCGAGAACGGAAATTTTAATGAGGCACGCACGTTTGTAGAGCATCAACTCCATTCGGGAAATGTGTCTCCAGAGTTGATTTTCAGGGCGGTAGATGTGCTTTTAGATGAAAATATGCCTATGTCTGAAGATGAAGATAGCGAAGAATATATGGTGGAAATGGATATTGAGCGTGAGGAGGAGAGTTATAAAATGATTGAAAATTATTTAAAGATAGCGTTGTACAACAGTAATAACAGGGAACGTTTTTTATTGCAATTTGTGCAGTTTTGCTGCTGTTCGGGACGTAGCAGGATAGGAACAAAACTTTTTGAAGTTCTGATGACCGATGAAGAATTGAACACGGTGCAATATCCTGTATGGGATTATGGCTATGCGGGACTGCTGCTCACCTCGGATGATTTATATCATGGGTTGCAATATTTGGAACAGGCGCTTTGCGCCAACCCCGACCGAATAACTATCCTGATCTCTATCAACCACGAGTTGCTGTATATGGAGGAGGTGCGAACTTTAATTGAGCGTTATGTCAGTTAAGCAACCGAAATATGGACTGATCGGTTATCCTTTAACGCACAGTTGCTCGCCCGATTTTTACAGGCAACAGTATGACATAGATTTTCAGTTGTTCCCTTTGCAAAAAATAACCGAATTGCCAGCTTTATTGATGCAAGTTCCTGATTTAAAAGGATTTTGTGTTACCATGCCGTATAAGGAGGCGATTATGCCCTATTTGCACCTCCTTAGCAAAGAGGCGCAGCAAATTAAAGCGGTCAATTGCGTAAAAGTGGAACGGCGGGGTGATAAATCGATGCTATACGGATTTAATACTGATGCTGTGGGATTTAAGAAAACGTTGGAAAACATTCAATTGCCTGCCAAGGCATTGATTTTCGGCACAGGCGGCGCATCCAAAGCGGTGGCTTATGTGCTCGCTTCGTTATCTGTTACATATCAATTCGTATCACGCACAAAAAAAGATAATAATTTGATTTATAGCGAAGTAACACCTGAAATATGGAAACAGTATCCGTTGCTCATCAATACTACGCCGATAGGAATGTATCCTGATGCGGAAGACATATTAATGCTACCCTATGAGGCACTTACTCCTGAACATGTGCTTATTGATTTGATATATAATCCATTAGAAACTCTGTTTTTAAAAAAGGGTAGGGTAAGGGGCTGCAAAACACAAAACGGACTGCCTATGCTGCATCTGCAGGCTGAACGCAATTGGCAAATTTGGACATCGTAAGCAGATATATGCTTACATCTATGAATTATTTTTTTATATTTTTGTCAGATTATAATATAATGAATTATGAACCATAAAATAGCGGTTTTTCCCGGAAGTTTTGATCCCGTTACTTTGGGACATGTTGATATTATGCAGCGTGTACTCTCCCTGTTTGACAAAATATATGTTGTGATAGGTATTAATGGCAATAAAGTGCCGCTTTTTAGCGTTGAGCAAAGAATGGAATGGCTTAAGGCAATTTTTAGGAACGAAAGCAGGGTAGCGATAGCTGCACACAGGGGTTTGACTATTGATTTTTGCAAGCAAGTGAAAGCCGGTTTTATAGTACGGGGCTTGCGAAACAGCACTGATTATTGCTATGAAAGAGAGTTAGCGCAAGTCAATCGAGATCTGTGCAGCGATATTGAAACTCTTTTTATAACTTCTACACCGCAATATGCGCACCTGTCATCTTCGATGATACGGGAGCTAATCCAATTTCAGGCGGATGTAAGCCCCTATTTGCCGGATATTGTAAGATTTTAATTATTTTACTACGAATGAATTATATAAGGATTGCGCTATTCTTAGGCCTAATGGCTCTCGTCTCCATTCTCAATGCCCAATCGGCAAAAGAGATAATAATTGAGGGAGAGGCCCCTTTTGCCAAAGGCGAAAATATTCGCTTGATTGTAATTGAAGATTATGTAACCTGTACACCCAAAACGGTGGCTGCCAATCGAATAGATAATAGCGGACATTTTAAATTAAGCTACGAGACAAATCATAATTGTTTGGTACAGTTAGCCATACGAAATATGAAGGCAGAATTTTACATCGTACCGCAACATAATTATCAATTTCGTATCAAAGGCGACTCTACACTTTTTCAATTGCTTGATCCTGCTCAGTACGGAGGCTATCTCGAAATAGAGTCGTTTTATCCCGATACAGCCGATTTTAATCAGAAAATCAATCGGTTTGCCGATTATTA
>JAISAD010000167.1 GCA_031266895.1 Bacteroidales bacterium | reverse complement strand
CTTATTTTTTTTTAGTAGCTACTAAATTGCAAACGAGTAGCTACTCATTTTTTTTTAAGTAGCTACTCATTTTTCCCTGTAAGCAAAACCCTGAAATCTGCATAAAGAAAAGCAAATCTCAAGGTTTGAACCTGAATCTCAACATTCAATTAAAAATGCTATTTTTGCACTTTCTAAAAAATATAATAGTATATGAAAAGATTTGTGATAATATTTTTAGCCCTAATAAGCGCTGTTACCTTGCCGGCGCAACAAAAGCGAGGAAAGGAAGCCGATAAATATATTGCTGGCGCAGAGATGGTAACCCTTAAAAAAGGGATGGATTTTCCTGTCTTTATTCGGTTACGGGCAGATGCCGCCCTTGTTTCGGAATCGGATGCCATTCTGTTTACTAAAAAGTTATTAGCTATTCCTAATGTGGACTTCCAGCTGAAAAAGCAGGAAAAAACGGCGCAGGGCGAAACCCTTTACCGCTATATCCAAACCATAGCAGGCTATCCGGTAGAATTTTCCGCCTGGAACGTGCTGAAACGTGATGCGGTGCAAGTAATGTCTGGAGAAATATCATCTCAGCATATTGAGAATGTGGCATTTACACTTACGGAAGATGCAGCATTACAAGCGGCTTTGCATTATATGAATGCTGAAGTTTATATGTGGCAAGACAGCAGCGAAGAAGCTCTGCTGAAGCAAATACAAAATAGCGACAGAGCCACCTACTATCCCGCAGGCGAAAAAATTATTGCACCTGACAGCACTTCATTTATAGGTACGCAACTTAAAACGGCTTACAAATTTAATATCTATGCCAAAAAGCCTCACAACAGGCAAATGATCTATGTAAATGCCCAAACCGGTGCCATTTTATATGCACGTCCACTTATCCTGTTTGATAATGAAATAGGAACGGCGCATACGCAATATTCAGGCATTCAAACAATCAACACCACATCGGAAAGCAATCAATATATTTTGCTTGATAATACGCGGGGTGCAGTTATCAGAACAATGGATTGCCATAAAGTAGAGGGCTACGACAGCGCTACCGACTTTTTTGATAACGATAACATATGGAATAATATAAATGCCAATTTAGATCAGTATGCTACCGATGCACACTTCGCCACAATGAAAACCTACGATTACTACTTTATCAAGCACGGCCGCAACAGTATTGACGGCGAAGGCTTTCCCCTTTATTCCTTTATACACTACGATGTCAACTACGGCAATGCCTTTTGGAATGAACAGTTTATGACCTACGGCGATGGCGCAAGCGGCGAAACCCCTTATACATCCATAGACATTGCCGGCCATGAAATTACGCACGGGTTAACGAGTATGACCGCCAATTTGTACTATGAGGGCGAATCGGGAGCACTCAATGAAGCATTTAGCGATATTTTTGGCACCGCTATCGAGCACTACGCAATGCCCGCAACAGCCAATTGGACGCTGGGTGAGGATGTCGGTCACGTGTCGCGCTCCCTGTCAGACCCCAATGCCTATGGATATCCTGCCACCTATCATGGCCTTTACTGGTACAACGGTACGTCAGATCATGGGGGCGTACACATCAACAGCAGTGTGCTCAACCATTGGTTTTATTTGCTTTGCATGGGTGGCGATGGAATTAATGACCTTGGAACCGATGCGCTGCTGTTGCCTTCCTATATTACGGCGGCAATGCCCGAACTTAATGCGGAAGATGTATTGTTGTGCAGCAAAGAGGCATTTAACATAGTTTTGGAAACCTCCAACGATGTAAACTGGTATCTGCCCGACAGCGAAACGCCCGTACATACGGGCAACACGTGGAATCATCCTGCTGTTACGGACATCACTACTTACCATGTCAGAGAGATTTTCCAAGGCAATACATTTCATGCAGGACCCGTAAATAACACTACCGGCGGAAACTTTCTCGGAAATCCCTATTATATTTACTATCAAATTTTTGACGCCTATACTCCTTTTACCTTAAAATCGGTGTCGGTAAATGCTTACGGTAGCGGCACGCGCAGCATTGCCTTGCGCGATGCTGCAGGCACAATTATTACCCAACGCAATGTACCGGTACCGAACGGCGTATCGCGCGTGCAATTGGACATGGATGTGCCGCAGGGAACTAACCTTCAACTGGTGGGACTTGGTCAACCTAATCTTTTCTGTACCGGCATCAGCGCTATGCTCAATTATCCCTATACAATTCCTGATGTATTGAGTATCAAAGGAAGCAATGCAGAAGGCAGTGCCACAAGCTACTACTACTATTTTTACGATTGGGCAGTACAGACGCCTGATTGCAAGTCGGAAATTCTGCAAGCAATCCTTATGCCTACTTGCACAGGAATAACAGAAAATAATGTTACTCAAAATATTAGTGCGTATCCGAATCCAAGTAGCGGCCTCTTTACCCTGCAAGGGCTGGAAAGCGGCGTGAGCCGTCAAGCAATATTGACAAATTTGGCTGGACAAACACTGTCTGCCGTTACACTTACAAGCAATAATATTGACTTAACAAATTATCCGTCAGGCATCTATTTCTTGAAAGAAATCAAAGGAGCATGGGTAGTGAAACTGGTAATTAATGATTAGTATTCGATTATGAAAGTAGTAATTTTGGCCAACGGAGCGCCTCCTGCGCAACCTCACGCGCTACGGCCATTGCACGAGGCTGACATGATAGTTTGTTGCGATGGGGCAGTGGATAAGTTATTGCAGCTGGGGTTTGCCCCTGACGTCATAGCAGGCGATGGTGACTCCATTTCCGAAACATGTCGCCGGCGTTTTGCCGAATGTATCCATATTGATAAAGATGTTGAAATTAACGATTTACAAAAAAGCCTCCGCTATTGTATCGGGCAAAAGTGGTCGGCTGCCACCATTCTGGGAGGCAGCGGCCTGCGCGAAGACCACACTTTGGCCAATTTGAGTATTTTACTGATGTATGGAAAGCAAATTGATTTACAGATGGTTACAGATTACGGCATCTTTACCCCAATTTACAAAACAACCATATTTGCTTCCCGTAAAGGAGAGCAAATATCGCTATTCTCCTTCGACCAAAACGCCAAAATATCAACCCGGAACCTTTTATACCCTGTTAATGAGCGCACTTTTTCCCATTTATGGGAAGGCAGCCTGAATGAATCTCTTGGCTCCTCCTTTACCATAATCTTACACAACCCAAGTGAATTACTTGTTTATCAGTGTTTAAACCAGCCACAATGAAACTACAGGCAACAGCCAATGCCAAAATTAACATAGGTTTGTCCATCACGGCAAAACGTCCGGATGGCTTTCATGACATAGAGACGCTTTTTTATCCGGTAGATCAGTGGTGCGACCGGCTGGAATTGTTACCGGGCGATGCCGGTTTTACCCTAGAGGTTGCGGGAAGCGATTTTGACCTTAAGCCAAGCGAAAATATATGCACCAGAGCCTATTCCCAATTTTTGGAATATGCGGGTGCACCGATTAAAGGGGGGCATCTCATTCTGCACAAGAATATCCCTTCGGGCGCCGGCTTGGGCGGTGGATCTGCCGATGCCGCCTGTACATTAAAACTACTGAATAGACTGAATAATAATAT
>JAISAD010000127.1 GCA_031266895.1 Bacteroidales bacterium | reverse complement strand
AAATGGATGCCGCCACATTGTCCGACAAAGTGGCGCAAGCCTCCGCCTATATGCTGGGATCGCCTACCATTAACCAAAATATATTGCCACAGCTCTACAATGTGTTTGCTTCCATGACTCCTGTCCGCGAAAAGGATAAACCGGCAAGTTGCTTTGGCTCTTATGGCTGGAGTGGCGAGGCCGAAAAAATATTGACTTCCGGTATTTCTAATATGAAGATGAAATTCAGTGGAGAGACGTTCTTCCTGAAATTCAAACCACAAGAATCTGATTTTGAGATGATTAAAGAATTTGGAAAAGCATTTGCTCTCTTGGTGATCGGCCAGTAATTTATAATATTGCACCACTATGGAACTCAAAAAATTTAATCTGTTATTCATTGCAGGGTTACTATTGTTAGCAGCTTCGTGCACAAGAATGAAAACCGAATATTATCCAAATGGAAAAATACAGTCACAAGTGTCCTATCGGTTTGGGAAAGAGCATGGTACAGCCCGTTATTATGAGAATACTTATGGAAAACTGGAGCTCGCCTTAAACTTCAAAAACGGGAAAAAAGAGGGGAAATCCCTGAAATACTATTTGAATAATAAAGTGGAGTGCGAATCTTTCTACCACAACGACCTGCTGGAAGGACGACAAATTTTCTATACTCCAATGAACCAGCCTGTTATGGAAATTAATTTTCATAAAGGATTGAAAGAAGGCCCTTATCGGGAGTGGTATTCTGGCAGTGATGTGCTTAAAGTAAACGGACAGTATAAAAATGATATGTTTGATGGTCATTGGGAGTATCATGACGAGCGCGATATTATGGTAGGCGAAGGCGATTTTAAAGATGGTGATGGCGTGTTGACTTCTTTCGATCCTAACGGTCGCATTAACCGTAAAACGACCTACAAAAACAGTTTGCGAGACGGTCCCGAATATTACTATGATTTGCAAGGCAATGTCATCAAAACGGTTGTCTATCAAGAAGAGCATATTGTAGAAATAGATGGAATAAAAATCAATGAAGAGTGAGAACTGCCATGAGAAAGGGAGTTATCTTGCTGATTATAATGATGTCATACAGCACTTTCCTTATGGCACAACAGAAAAAAATTATCTATAAGGCTGATTCGGCGCAATATGATGAAGATTTTTTGCCCGGTGTAGAACGTTTGATTGGGAATGTGGTCTTTTCGCACGATAAAACTATTGGCTATTGCGACAGTGCCCATTTTTACTCCAATCTCAATCAGATAGTGGCATTTGGCAAAATAGTACGCATTCATGTAAATGACAGCGTTACGCTCTATGGCAAGCGAGTTTTTTACGATGGAAACCTGAAAGTGGCCTCTATTGCACAAAATGTTATTCTGATGGATCCCTCTTCCACTCTTTATACCGATAGCTTGATTTACGAAATGAATAATAACCTTGCCTATTATGTTGTAGGGGGGAAAATGGTAAATGATGAAACTACAATAACAAGTCGCGAAGGACATTACTATACCCAGACAAATGAAGTGATACTGAATCGCAATGTTCATTTGGTGAACAATGACTACACAATGGATTGCGCATCTTTAAAATATAATACACAGGATAAGATAGTCTATTTTACCTCGCGCACCAAACTGGTAACCAAAGAGGATAGCAGTGTAATGATGACTTCGAGTGGATGGTATGATACAGAGCAGGATATCTCTAACCTTTATGGCGATGTGGAGATATATAAAAAGTCGCAAATGGTAATGGGCGATTCCATTTTTTATGATAAAAATTTGGGCTTTGGCATAGGACGCCACCGTGTCAGGGTAGCAGACACCACCAAAAATTACATTTTACAGGGCAATTATGTGGAGTATTACGAAAGCGGAGGCATGTCCACTGCTACCGACAGCGCCATGCTGATTTTGATTGACGAAAGCAAAGATTCGCTGTACTTGCACGCTGACACGCTGCATATTTTGCTTGATTCGCTGCAGGAACCGCAATTGATGTTGGCCTACAACCATGTGAAATTTTACCGCGTTGATATGCAAGGAGCTTGTGATTCAATGGCTTACGAAGTGTCTGATTCCATTTTAACCCTGTACTATAATCCCGTAATATGGTCGGACGAAAATCAATTGACGGCCGACACCATTCGCTTTCATTTTTTTCCGGACGATCGGATACGGATAGATTTTTTGAAATCGGGTTTTATTACCTCGTCGCTGTTCGACGAAACGGAATTTAACCAGATAAAAGGAGTTAATATTGTGGGGTATATCCATGATAAAAAACTCTATCAGGTGGACGTGATTAATAATGCCGAATGTCTTTACTACATTTTGGAAGAGGACACTTCTCTGGTGGGCATCAACTATTCCGTAACCAGCGAAATGTCTGTTTTTTTAGAAGATAATAAAGTAAAAACCATTACACTATACAACAATCCGGATGGGAAAATCTATCCTGATGACGGGCTGTCAAAAGAGGATAAAATTTTGAAAGATTTCAGATGGTTAGGACCTTATCGCCCCTTATCAGTCCTTGACATTTTCCACACGCCAATGCCGCGCTACAAACAGGAACCGCTGAACAGTGATTCTCCACCCGACAAAGAGGAGTAATGGGAACTCTTTTATTTGATAAAAATAGAGCCAAACCAATTACCGGTTTTGACTGTATTGTAAAAACCGTTCAGGAATTTCTTACCATCTTGGGGAAAAAGCATCAGGGATGTGCTCTATGGTGCATTTGTTGCTGTTGAGTAAAATGGAAATAATGTCAAATCGAACCTCTTTTTTGATTTTATACTGCAAGACGTAAAGGTTGGCGGCGCGAATAATGTTTTTTTGCTTTTGCGTGGTTACAGCCTCTTGCGGACTCATAAAAGTATTGCTTGACCGTGTTTTTACTTCGCAAAAAATAATGTATGTTTCAGTTTCCGCAATGATGTCCACCTCCAAATGGCTGGCTTGCCACTTGGAAGCTAAGATTTTGTATTGATGTTCAATGAGATAATTACGTGCGAGTTCTTCGCCTCGGTTGCCGAACTGTTTTTTCTCTGTTACCATATTGTTGAAAAATAAGAAGTTGAGCAGCAACTCATATCCATAGTTCAAATAGTTTAGTCTCCAAATGAAATCCCGATGCTTTTGGCGGCATGCACAAAGTAATTTTTGTCGGGTTCGATAAGGTTGGGTTTTGCTATGGCTTGTTTGATAGGGACGGAAGAGATATGCGGATGACGATAGATTACCATACTGTTAAATTGCTTTTCTTTTACCAATTCAAAGGCTTTGACACCAAAAGCGGTGGCTAAAATGCGATCGTAAGCGGTGGGAGTTCCGCCGCGCTGAAGATGTCCCAGCACGGTAACGCGGATATCATGCTCCACAGCCAGCGCCTTGAGTTCCTGCTGCAATTTATAGCCCACGCCACCCAATTTAACATGTTCATCACCTATGGAAGAAGGGGCTGCACCGGTAATTTGCCCGTCAAGCGCTTTTGCTCCTTCGGCAATTACGATATTGCAAAATCCTTCACCATGTTTGTAGCGCGATTCAATACGTTCTAGTATTTTGTAGGGATCGTAAGCAATTTCGGGAATGAGGCACACTTCTGCACCACCGGCAATTGCCGTGTGTAGCGCTATCCAGCCGGCATCACGTCCCATGACCTCCATAATGAAAATTCGATTATGACTTTCGGCCGTAGTTACCAGTTTGTCAAAAGCTTCGGTAGCAATCTGTACTGCCGTCTGAAAGCCGAATGTGAAATCGGTGCTACTCAGGTCATTATCAATGGTTTTGGGCACGCCTACCACCTTAATGCCCATGCTGGCCAATTGCAATGAAATGCGTTGTGAACCGTCGCCACCGATATTAATCACGGCATCAATGCCCATGTTTTCGAGTCGTTTTTTCATCAGTTCCGAACGGTCTTCCGTTATCCAACTGCCGTCGCTCTGTTTTACTGGAAAATGAAAAGGACCGCCTCTATTGGTCGTTTTAATAATTGTGCCTCCCTTGATGTGCAGTCCCGAAACAGTCCGTTCTGTCAATTCTATAATTTCAATATTATCTTTCAGAATACCGTTAAAGGATTCGATGCAACCATAAACTTGCCAGTCTTTCTCTTGTGCGGCACGTTTCACAATGCCTCTGATAACGGCATTTAGTCCGGGACAATCACCACCACCGGTGGCGACCAGTATTTTTTTCTGCATAAAAATTAATGAATTACTGTTACCGTACCTACATTATCGTAAAGTTTATCTCTGTCGTAAGTATATTTGATTCGCCATATATAGACTCCCGGCGTTACCAAATTACCGTTTTTGGCGTAGCCGTCCCATCCTTCGTAAGGGTTATTGCTGAAGAAAATCAGCGACCCATAGCGATTGTAGATATAGAAATGGTAATCAGACAATGGTACAAAGGAATTTACCGGCTTAAACACATTGTTGATGCTGCGGTTCGGGGTGAATGCGTTAGGAATATATGTTGCAGGCATTTGTTGCAATTCAACAGTATTTGAGGTGCTGGAAGCGGTAATTCCGTATTTATTGCTGGTTTCGTAAGCGGTTACTTGATATTGAAACAGTGAACCGTAGTTAAACATATCCGATACGTCGTCGGAGTATTGGTTATGGATTGCATTAGGCGTTACATCATTTACAGGGATAAAAATACCATCTGTTTCTCCTTTTCTGAACAGGGTAAAATGTTCAATTATCCCATCCCATTCTCCATAGTTGTTCCATTTTAAGGCATTGACATGCGATTCGTTGGTTTCACCCTGCAATAAGATAGTGTGGGCAATGTTGGAAGTGGCAGGCGTGGGGGAGCAAGTTCCATAAATTATCACTTTGTAATAGTACATCATTGCATTGGGTGTTACATTGTTATCGATATAGTGATATAATGCCTGCCGATTGACATAGGAGAGTGTAGTGAGCAGATTGAAAGTTTCGCCGTTGCCTTCACTTTTATAGAGTTCCATATGGCTGAAAGGGATTGTGTCTCCACTTGTAAGTATTTCAATATCAATATAATTTCCGTTAATGACAGATACTCTGGTAATATAGCACAAATCTTTTTTCTCATCAAATTCAATATCAAATGAAATGACATTGGAACTTGCTTTAATGCTGCTGTTTTGATTGACAGCTTTCACTTTGAAGTCATAGTGATTATGATTTTGCAAATTGCTGTAGTGATAAGTGGTACCGGTTGTTTGTCCTACATTCGTGTAAGCGCTCCCGTTTTTACTCATCCATATTTCGTAATTTTTTACTGTACCGGTCATATTATCATAGCTGTTCCATGAAAAGTCTATTACTCCGGAACAATCGTCTATTAAGTTGGTAATCAACTGTATATTGTTTTGATGCTGTTCAAGCATCGTGCCTGACATATTGCAAGTATCTACCGCAGCAATGAGGTATTTATAGATCCCGTTAGCAGGGTCATTATTCGGGTCTGTCCAAAAGGTGTTGTTTATGCCGTAAACCGTATCTATTTCGACCCAACCACCATTAATTTGCTGATAAATAATGTAATACCATGTGTCGGTACTTCGTGAAGGCTGCCATCCTAATACAATTTGGCCGCCATCTACGGAAACACTATCCAATCTGGGGACATTCGGCCCTATTTTATCATTTACCAGTATTTTGGCTATTCTGGAGCCATTAGTGCAATAGCCGCTATAGCTGCCGGACATGTAATTGCATCCTAATGTTACTTTATAGCGCATTGTATCGTTACAAACCATTACGGTGTCTTTATAAACGAGGGAGGAAGAGTTGGTAGATAGACTGCCAATGAGGCGGTTCCAATTGCTCGTAGGTGAATCCCCCGGATTTTTTTTATAAATTTTATATTGTGTTTCATCTTCTGAGCGCAGAGGCGAGCGCGGAGATGTCCAACGTAATTCAACAGTTCCGTTGGCAGATGTAACCAAAAGATTAAACATGTTGCTTAGCGTATCGGAATAATAGCGGATACCGTCTGTCTTTACTTGACACACATAAAAATAGTAGGTGTTAATTAGCCCATTCCATGAAGGGTTTTCGCAATTGGACAAAGTGTCGGCATTGCTTGAACAAGCAAGCGTGTAAGGGGAAGTAGGTGATCCTGTAGCATACCATACCTCGTATCTGTTAAAGTTGTCTATATTGGTGGGTTTAGCCCATGTTACTCTTATTACGCCGTTATCAAATACATTTAAACAATGTAATTTAGGACTGTTCGGATTAGAATTTTGAGCATTGAGCAGGGTGATGGATATTATACCCAAACAGAATCCTAAAAAAACTCTTTTTATTTTACTTCTATTCATAATTTCTATCATTGTTATCTATTTAAATATGTTATTTTCAATAATTTACATAAAAAAGTTATTTTCATATTCTTTATGAGGAGATAAATTGCAAAGATACAAAAATATTATATACTCTCTATTTGTTTCCGATAATAATAGTGGTAAAATTTTGAGGCAACAAATATTGGGCGGCAAGCGACTGCAAGTGTGTTGCCGTAATATTGCGGAAAGCAGCGATTTGTAAGGCAATTTCGGTTTCGTCAGCGCCCAAATTGTCCCATAGTTGGTAGTTATTCATGTAGCTTACAGAGTTTTCAATAAATCGTAATTGTATTCCAGACAAGTAATTGCGTACAGTTTCAATCTCGTTATCTTCGACTAAATGCTTAATAAGCAGTGCAATATCTTCGTTAATAGCTTGCAGTGCAGCTTGCGTTTGTGCCACATTTACATCTGTTTCGATGTAGAAGATAGAGGCGTCTCCGAAATAGATGGAAGAAGCATAAATGCCATAGGTGTAACCGTTGCGTTCCCGTAGATTTTGCATGAGGCGCGAGCCGAAATATCCGCCCAGCACTGTGCTGAGAAAGTGAAAATCACGTCGATCAGGATGCTGATATCCTATTGAACGCTTGCAAAGCACAAGAGCCGATTGCATGGCATTAGTCCGTTCTTCATAGTAATGCTTCTCAGGTTCATGTGCCGAAAACCACGCTTGCTTTTCTTCTTTTGCTGTTCTTCTCCCTTCGTTTTTTTGCTCTCCAATTGCTTCTCCCATATCACGAAAAGCATTCCACACCTCATCGTCCACATTGCCTGTAAGGTATATTTTTACTTTTTCGGATACAAAAGCGATTTGGTGGTAAAATTGCAACTGTTCACAGGTAAGGGATTCAATATGAGCGGTTTGTAATATAGTGCTGTAAGGCCGATCGTTGTTAAACATCAGGCGAAACATATTTTGCGTAGCTCTATAACCCATGTTCAACTCTTTATATTCTATATCTTTGATTTTATGTTGCTTATAAATGTCGAGATTCTCTTTTCGGAAATTTGGAGTGCATAAAAATGAGCCGATAAGTGCCAGCGCTTCCCTGCAATTCTTTTTTGGAACAATGAGTTTGAGGGTTATCGTATCCAAATTGGTATTTGCGGAGAATGAGGTTCCTAATGTATCAAGTGCTTCGTCTGTTTCGCTGGAGGTTAGATGAGGATGACTCTCTTTTAGCAGGTTAAAACAGGCGGCAGCAACATGTTTTTGAGGTTCAAAGAAAGAACCTGCTTGTACGGTAATAGTGCAGTGAATCAAGTCTAACAGACTGTTGCGAAATAACTTTACCGGTATGCCATTAGCGAGTGTATGATTTTCGGGCGCCTTCAAGTCCAGAGTCTGGATATGGTGGATGGGTGGAGCAATGGTTCGATCAAGTGGTGTCATTTTATCTATCTTATTAACAATATATTCCCTTTTTTCTGGTGACTACAGTTAAATTTATCGGTGTATTTTACTAAATAGAGGTAAACGTCGGCCGGTAATATATTCCCGTTTAATTCGCCGTTCCACGTATGGGTGATGTCGGTGGATTTGAATACAAGTTGCCCCGCTCTATCGTAAATATAGAGGCTAAAGTTATTGATTTCAAATGCTGCAGCCAATTCATAGCGATCGTTAATGCCGTCTCCATTAGGCGAAAAAGCGTTGGGCATAAACAGTTCATACTCTTCTACTGAAAGTAATTCCTCTTCTGGTAGGAGGAGTTGGGGACTTTTTATTGATGGTGGAGCAGTGTCGGTTAG
>JAISAD010000118.1 GCA_031266895.1 Bacteroidales bacterium | reverse complement strand
ATGGCGGATAATATAATCGGCATGCAGATTGATGATAAATCCAGACACAAAAAGTACTGTTCCTATAATAAAAGGAAGTGAATAAATCCATGCTGCAACATATTGATCTTCGGGAATTTTATACGATTCATAAAAAAGCCACCATCCCTGCATCGTGGCATTGAGCACATTAAAAGTTATGCCCATAAGCATCACGCGCAGAGGCATTTTTCCATTGCCTTTCAGTAGCCAGGGGAATATAAGAGCACGTTGCAGATAATGCATTTGGAAAAGGCAAAAAATAACAATGCGCGCGATGCTGAATCCATTTCTATTGAGAGAAATAACACATAAAATAATCATAGCAAAGAAGACGGGAAATTCCATCAAAAACCATGCCAGCTTATTGTTAATGGAAAAACCCCATTTGGATGTGCGCAACATGCCATAGCCAGCCTCTGTACGATTAAGCGCAACGAAAACTACAAGGGCCAAGCCTGCCATGATCCACAAATAGACATGAAAAGCATTCATTACCATTCCATTCTATACTCTACAGGCATGCGGGCCTGTATGCCACTTTGATTGAGTACGCGGTTAAGCCCTTGATATACAAAGTACAGATCGCCAAACTCATTTTTTATAGCCGTAGCAATCTCTTCATCTCTGTTTCTATTCAACAACTCTTCAAACCACTCTTTTTGTTTGGGATAATAGACAACCGTATAGGCAGTTAAACCTGCCTTCTGAGCAGCCAGCGCAATAGCAGCATCCAGATTGCCTAATTTATCCACTAACCCAATGGCAAGAGCATCTGTTCCCGACCATATCCGTCCCTGGCCAATAGAATCTACAGCGGCTTTACTCATCTTGCGCCCTGTAGCTACATTGCCAATAAATTTATCGTAAACTTCCTCAACACTGGCCTGTACTTGTTTGATTTCCAGCTCGTCCATAGGTCTGAAACCGTTCATCATATCGGAGTGTTTATGGGTGGTCACACCATCAACCGTAATGCCGAGTTTGTTTTTTAATAATTTCTGCATATTGGGAACTATCCCGAATACGCCAATAGAACCGGTAAGTGTATTCGGTTGAGCTACAATGGCATCAGAGTTGCAAGAGATATAATAACCTCCCGAAGCGGCATAATCGCCCATAGAAGTAATCACCACTTTACCGGCTTTTTTAGCCAGCTCTATCTCATTCCAGATAATATCGGAGGCCATGGCGCTGCCGCCGCCAGAGTTTACACGCAATACAATGGCCTTAATATCCTTATTTTTCGTGGCACGCCGTATCTCTTTGCAAAGAGTTTCCGAACCGATAATGTTGTGACTGCCTTTGCCGTCAATAATATCGCCCACTGCATAAACCACAGCAATGTCGCCTTTGGGATTTAATTCCAGCTTTTTGGTAGCTTTAGTATAGTCGGCTAAAGAGACATAGTTTAGCGATTCGTTAGCTTCAATGCTCATCTTTTGCTTCAGTGCCTGCTCATAATCAGTAGCATAGCACACCGAATCTACCAAACCCAACGCGAGAGCATCGCTGGCGAGGTTCGAGAGTAAATTGTCGGCAATATTGTTAAGAGTCTCTGTGGTAATGTGCCGCGAATCGGCAATTTTATTCACTAGTATCTGCCATGTTGACTGTGTAAATTGCGTAAACTGTTTTCGGTTGGCCTCGCTCATTTTATCGGTTAAAAAAGGCTCTACCGCGCTTTTAAACTGTCCATGCCGCACAATTTGCACATCAACATCCAACTTGTCGATCAACCCCTTAAAAAAGATGACTTGAGCCGAAAGTCCTTTCAAAGCTACCGATCCGTTGTGGTTCAAATACATCTTGTCGGCCACTGAGCAAAGATAATAAGCGCCTTGAGTGTAGTAATCTCCATAAGCGTAAATAAATTTGCCGGAACTTTTAAACTGTTCCAGTGCATCGCGAATTTCGGCTACAGTAGCCGGCAAAGCGATGAGTTGCTGCACATTCAACGAAATTCCCTTGATATTAAGATCGGTAGCGGCATTTTTAATTGCATTCACAATGTCGTCAAGCCCTATAGTGGACTCTTGCCCAAAATAGATGCCAAGATCAAGATCGTCAAACGGCGTTTTTACCGCGCGCTCTACAATTTGCTTGTTGAGGGTCAATTTCAGGATACTCTGCTCTTTCACCACTGGCTTATCGGATGAAAATACTGCCATGAGACTAATCATAAAGAGGAGTCCCAGAAATGAAATAATGATGTTAGAAAGTAGAAATCCAAGCATGGAGCCCAGCACTACACGCCAGAATTTCCGGCTTTTTGATTCTCTCAATGTGGTAACATAATTGTTATTTTCCATAGTTTTTTTGTTTTTTGAAATAAAAAATTGATTCAAGAAATAATTTGCAATAATACGAAAAAAAGAGATACTCTAATTTCCGTATCAATTTTGTCTATTTTCGTATCAATTTTATTATTATGACGTAATGAAGATTTGTTGTATTTTTGCACATCAAATCTTAATCAAGGATTACTAACCTTAAAAAAACAATACTGCTATGAAATTTGAATTGATAACATTACCTTACGCACCAGATGCCTTAGCTCCTGTAATTAGCAGGCAAACCATTGATTTTCATCATGGTAAACATCTGCAAACTTATATTAACAACCTTAATAGTTTGATTTCGGGAACGAAGTTTGAAAATGCCGACCTCGAAACCATTGTAAAAGAGTCTGACGGCGGGCTTTTTAATAATGCCGGTCAGGTGTTGAATCACAACCTCTTTTTTACACAGTTTAGCCC
>JAISAD010000092.1 GCA_031266895.1 Bacteroidales bacterium | reverse complement strand
CAATGGCAAGATGGCTATCCCGCAGAAGATATTATGTGCAACGATATTGAGCTGGAACGCTGTTATCTATTTGAAAACGAAGAAAACATACTGGCGATGGCTACCTTGATTTTCAATGATGAACCCACCTATAACCTAATTGACGGAACATGGCTTACCCGGGGAAATTTTGGAGTGATACATCGCATGGCTGTTGACAACCGCTACAAACGGCAGGGAATTGCCCTGAGTCTTTTGCAGAAGCTGGAACAGCTCTGCCTGCAAAATCATGTTTTCAGCCTCAAAATTGATACTCATGAGGGCAATTCTCCCATGCAGCAACTTCTTGACAAGGCACAATATACTCACTGCGGCATTATTTGGCTGGATAGCGGCAAACGGCGCAAAGCTTACGAAAAAGTACTTATTCCGGCCATTAGCTACCAAAAATATACTTCTCCCGTCGGCACGCTGCATCTTCACGCCACCATCGATGACAGTGCACTGCTGGCCATCGGCTTTACTCCCAAAAACTATCCGGTTGCAAACCAACAAAATACCCCCTTATTTAAAGAGGCGGCACATCAGCTTGACGAATATTTTTCCGGGAAACGCACTGTTTTTAATCTGCCCTTGCAGATGGCTGGCACGCCCTTTCAGCAAAAGGTGTGGCAAGCACTGCAAACCATTCCTTACGGCGAAACACGTACCTATGGACAAATTGCCGCTCAAATCGGGAATCCAAGAGCCTCCCGCGCCGTGGGTTTGGCCAACAACCGCAATCCTGTTTCCATTATAGTCCCCTGTCATCGGGTTATTGGCAGCAACGGGAAACTGACAGGCTATGCCGGCGGATTGCCTGTAAAAGAGGCACTGCTCTCGCTAGAAAGGGAAAAAAGCACAAAGTTTGAAGAAACATGCAAGATTATGCGAGCTTAGCCGAAAAAGGGTAATGCACAATTTCGTACACTCTATGCTCATTATCTATTTTTACGATTAAATCCGCGCGCTCCGCAGTCGGAAAGATATATTTTTCGTTGTTTACCGCATTTACATTATCCCATACATCTTTTGCGATAGAAAGTGCTGTGTCAAGTGGCATTTTTGCATACCGTTCATAGAAAGAACCGGGCGCAGCGTTTGCAATGAGTTTTCGAAAACGACCAATAAACCAATCATACAGTGATTTTGGATCGACAGATAAAAATAACGAAAGATCCGAAAATTCGCATAATTCATCGGATAATGTATTAATGCCTTCTAAAATTAGCACATCGGCGTGAAGCATCTCTTGCTCCGGCAAAATATCGTAGATTTCGTGCAAATATACAGGTACTTTTACCGTGCGCCCTCCTTTGAACTCGTGCAAAACATGTTTTAAAGTGTTATAATCATAACTTTTTGGAAACCCTTTCGTTATTCCATGCTTTTCCAACGTTTTATTTGGGTAAAGAAAGGAATCGGTAGATAAAACTTGCACCCTACATTTTGGATTCCTTACAGAAAGGTACGTTTTAAGAGCTGCTGCAAATGTACTTTTGCTTGCTGCAACACCGCCTGCAATCGAAATAATCGGCAGCTTTTGGCTGTCAACAGTTTCTGCTATTTCGTAAAGTAATGCATTCTCATAATCCATATATTAAAATATCCTACTTAATTTAACGAATAAAATATTTATGCCGAATGAAGACTATAAACCAAATCCTGCAGCCAAAGAGCCCATTCCCTGTCGGATTTGGATTTGTCGAAAGTGCTGTAAGAGACAGGCGTACCAACAGTAACAGTGAAATTTTTGCCGCGCTGATTAAACATTTCATCAACTAAATAGAGCATTTCTATATTGGCTTTTATCCCTATTTTTTTTCGGAAATTAGACAGGTTATAAAACCAGTCCGAATTACGCCCTTCAAAGTGAACAGGAATGATATCCCGGCGTGTTTCGCGCGCCTTTCCAATAATGGTCTTTTTCCATTCGGGGTCTCGAATAACTCCCTTATGACGACGCGAACAGAGGCCTGCCGGAAAATAGATGATAAGATCATCACTCTCGAAAGCAGCCTCCAGCTGTCGGAAATTGTCGCGAGAGTTTTTGCCCACTTTGGAGATGGGAACAAAGATGCCGCGCAACGGTTTCACATAAAGCAGCAAATCGTTTACAGGCACTTTAATATCGCTACGGTAGCGACCAATCAAGCTCACCAGGGCAATACCGTCCAATCCTCCCAATGGATGATTGGAAACCATAATATAGCGACCTGTTTTTGGGATATTTTCTTCATTAATCAGCGTAATTTCAGGGTCAATCAACCGCATTGTACTTTGAGCAAATTCAATAGATTTCAACTCCCTATGGGCAGAATAAAATCGATTCATCTCATCCTGATGAGTAATGCGCTCAAGCCATCGAATAATAAAACGGGGCATTATTTTCAGTAATTTGGGTTTCTTAGCTGCGATGATTGATTTTATATTAAGTGTATCCATGTTTTTTATAACCATTCTTTACCGTGTCAAAAGCCACTGATTGGGATTCAGGTTGCTGCTATTTTTCCATACTTCAAAATGGAGTTCATAAGTACTGCCGCCGCTTACTTTGGCTACCGTGCCGAGCGTCTGTTTTGTAGAGACCCTGTCTCCCTTTTTCACATTAACAGAAGCCATATTTTGATAGACCGAAACATATTCGCCATGCCGCACCATAAGCACTTTCGTTCCCATTATATCCATAACGCCGCTCACCTCTCCCTGAAAAATACACCACACCGGCACATTGGCCTCTGTCAGGATATCAATCCCCTTATTTTCAATCATTACCGATGGAATATCGGGGTGCGGATAGCTGCCAAAATCGGCAATTTTGGCCCCCTTGGCTACCGGCCATGGCAGTCTTCCCTTATTATTGGCGAAAGAGTTGCTAAGCGTTTGCTCTTCGGGAGTTAAGGAGAGTATGGTATTATTAGATGCCGTTGTAGTGGATGCTGTTGTGGCAGAAGAACCGCTTTTTGCTTTTGCAGCGGCGGCCGCTTTTTGCTTTTTAGCATTAGCTGCAGCAATCTCGGCCTGAATAGCCTTTTTAATAGCAGCATCCAATTCCTTACGCTTTTGCTGCTTTGCCTTCAAATCGGCTGCCAGAGTACGCTCTTTTTTTTGCAAGTCATCGGCCTGTTTTTTCTTTTCGGTACGGTCTTGCTCCAAACGCCGCACCTCTTGCTCCTTACCTGACAGCAATAAACTTTTTTCATTTTTAAATTGCGTAATTTGAGTGTTCTTTTGTACAATTTCCTCTTGAGTAGCCTCTATTACAGCTACCTGCCGCTTCACATCATTGGCGAATATGGTATAGTAACGCAATCGCCGAAACATCTGGGTAAAATTCTCGCTTGACAGCAAAAAAGTGAATTTATCGGTCATTTTGCGATTTTTATAGACCAAATAGACTACATGCGCATAGTCCGATTTCATATATTCCAGTTTCTTATCCAGCTCCTGCAACAATTTGACATTGAGCGCCAACTCCTCTTCAAGGGAAAAAAGTTCATTATTAAGCGCCGTAATCAGCGATTCGCGGTTGACAATCTGCTGTCGAAGCATTGAAATCTGTTGCAGTTGGGTATTTTTATTTTTGCGAGTCTGTTCAAGCAATTTTTGCGTATTAGAGATTTCGGCCTCCATTGCTTTCTTACTGTTTTTCAGATTATCGCTTTTTTTGGTTTGTGCAACCAGCAACATGCAAGCACATGTAGCCAACAGAAACCCTAAAATCACAACTATTCTTTTGCTCATAAACGCATGTCTTCTGTATTTTTTTTGAAAGGGCAAAAATACGAAAAAAGTTTATACAATAATTATTTCCTCCGTTGCAATTCCCGTGCCTGCGTTATTGAAATTTTTTTATCGTTCTGAAAAGCAATTATAAAGGCATCGGGATATTTTTTTCGGATTTCGGACATCATTTTGAGAATTTCATCATAGCGAGCGCTATTGCCGGCTGTATATTTCCAAAGATTATTCTCCCTGTATTTTTTAACATCATGTAACCCTTTAAAAAGAAGATTATCCAGATTCAATTCGCGTTCGGAAGCATAAAACTGGATGCGATATTCTATTATGTCTTTAATGCTGCCATTAGACGAATTTTCCGTAGCGGCTGTATCAGCTTTAGGCTTGGATTCATGTGCAGCATTCTCTTTATCGCGACCGGCTTTCTGCTCTATCTCATTTCTATAATCAGTAAAAGCATCGGCTATGGCTTGCGCCATTACATTCTGATTTTCGGCCTTAATCAAAAATTCCTCCTCTTCAGGATTGCTCAGAAAACCCAGCTCTATCAAAATACTGGGCATAGCCACTTTGTAAAGCACCCAATAGCCGGCCTGCTGCACCTTTCGA
>JAISAD010000040.1 GCA_031266895.1 Bacteroidales bacterium | reverse complement strand
AGATACGGGAAAGATGGTGAGAATTTGCTTGATGCGAATATAGCCGGTGACGGGAATACTGCCTGGGGCTGCTTGGGGTCTTGGTCTGGACATAAAAGAACCTCCTTACTGGTTTTGAGGGTATTAAGGAGGTTGTAACATTGGTTTTCAGGTAAACCGGAAATTTCGCATAAAATCCTGTTTTCGAGCCTACCTTGGCCTACTTTGAGTTGCGTAAAAAGAAAAAATTTTCCTTGACTGGTTTTCGCGTAAATCTCAGGGTAGGTCAGAGTATAGTAACATTGCCCACAAGTTATGCCGCAATCACTAGTCCGCCTTGAAAAGGCGTGAGTTTGTTTTTCTTGGCACTCCACTGTAGTTTGGCAGATCAACATCTTGTGATTGTGGAGTGCACAGGCAGAATCTGTATTGGGCTGGATGGTACGAATGGACTGTGGCTTTCGCAGGAAAATTTTGTCAATCCGATCACGAAATGCTTGATGTGGTTTAGTCGTTTGTAGAGTGAAAAAACTTAATTCATCAAATAGCACACTAAGAAATATGTAAATATCAACCGTGTAAAATTATAATTTATCCAATGCAAAATATATTTTTATTTCTTTGCCAACAATGGATTGATATAATTGCTCAATGAACAATATTAATATTCAGTCAATATATATAATGTGGGAAAAATGCTCTTATATACATAAGATCCACTTTAAAAGTATATAAGCTCATTATATAATGTGACTCTTCTTGTGATATTAATGATGATACAGACGTTTAAGTCTATATTTATCGATATATTATTCGTAAATAATATTATTTTGTATTTACTTTAATAAAACAGCATATGGAAGACATATTTTAGCCACTAGACTAATGTGCTTTATCGTTGGTATATGTAGAGGCATGGGTTGTTGATCATCAATAAAACGTAAGCATCCTTTGTCGACGCGTCCCTGAATATAGTCCATACCTGACCGCCCTTGGCTATTGCCAATAGCAACTTGTGTTGAAGAAAGATCTAAATCAAACTGTTGCTCCTCAAGGGAGCTAATCACAAGTGCATATCGCGAACCACGTACATTGATATTATTATCAATTAAATCCCAATTATAGCCATCAACAGAATAGTGCGTTGCACGGACAGGGTCAGCAAAATGGTGCGAATCAATGGCTTCCATACACAGAAGCAGATCCTGTTTATTCTCTTGAAGACTCTTTGCAAAAGGCTGCACCATTACTATTGGGTGGCAGGTATTTCCTCCATATCCCCAGAAAGCATAGCCAGCATTGTCAATTTCAAGCCTTTTACGCTTAACAATATCATCTAAGATTTCGTGTGCGTGTACCCCTATCAGCAAACCTACGAATTGCATTACAAATACGTTCATCAAAGTCAAAAACTGCTATTTTTGATGGCCCATAATCAATAATACCTCGTCCTTTTAAATATGCCACACAAATACTTATCGCATCACCATCGCCAATAAAAGCTAGACGCTTACCATCTGCCCACGAAGCTACAATTTCACTCTGAAGAACCATATCTCCAGTCTTCATATAAATCTGATCAAATTCCCTGAGAGGACGAGGACGGTTTTGTACAACATCAGATACAGCGTTAATAGCAGCACGCAGATCAATGTCACGGCCAGCCATTATGGTACTCCTTCTAAAGAATTAATCAAATCAGGATAAAATAACAGTCCTTACAAAACTGCTATGCTCTCCCAATGCACCCCAATCTATATGACTATGGAAATAATCGTTTACTGTCTGCCATGCAGGATTGGCTAACGTGTAAATGTATCTGAGGCTGGCTTGGGCTGTTCTCCAATCATGAGACTCAAAACCGTAACATAGTGCTATAGTTGCAGGCTCTATCCCATATTCAAGCGACAACCGTAAGCACTCTTTCGCTAATCCAATGCTCGACTGGTTCCCTCCAGTTACAGAAAATGAAAGATGAGTCACGCCTGTTAGCAACTCAAGTGCATATTGATCCGCAGCAAGTTCTTCTTCATCATTTTGAATGGGGTTAAAGTCAGACGCTTCCACATCAACAAGTGCAAAATTTAATCCGATATGCCCAAGAGCTATATGACCTATCTCATGGGCTAGATAAAATGCAAGTGCCGCTGGATAGAAATCATTCTTTGCTAGAAAAATTGCATACCCATATTCGTCATGTACAGTCATACCACACATATATTTTGCTGTTAATGGTAACAATTGAAGGTGGAGTACTGGAAGATTTATACTCCAGAGAAACTTAAGAAGTGTCTCGAGCTGTATAAAAGGAATCCCTTGTATAAGGACCTGGCGTAGGCTTGCAGAAGAAATTCCTGTTATTCCCTGTGTTGGCTGCATGCCTTGTCTTATTATTTTAGTTAAGGCCATACCAAAAGAGGACAGTGCAGGAAGAGCCTCAGCCAGATCCCCTCTAAAATTTTTGTACTTAATGCGGTCATCCCAAACAAATCTTGGAGTTCCGGTTAAGTCCAAAGAGTCAACTGCCAGCCCAAGTCGCGTAGAAAGTGTCCGCCGTAATTCCTTGTGAGCTTCCTCATCTCCGTCAAGCGATTCGCTCCACCACTCAGGCCATGCGGCGTCTACCACTAAACCAGTCAAGGGGGTAGTCTTTTTTACCCATTTTTTGAAGAGGGTAGAATGCTTCATATAGCCCCCCAACATGGAATAGGTCTTTTTGAAAAAAACTTAACGTTTTTTAAGTTTAAACGATTTTGTACTTTCAATCAAGGATACCAAAAATTCAGCGTGGGCGGCTGTTCCGTCCCATGTGCTTTTAGCTACACTCATTATATCTTCAAATCCCAAATCCTTTTTTACATTTTTTGTAGTTATTATTGAAAAGTAAGAGCACAGCTTGAGGGCGTTTTCAGTGCGACTTTTTATGCCAAAAATTTTGTAACGCCGAACTGAATGATAATTAGCCCCAGAATTATTTGCAATATCAATAAGATGCTCTTGAGAGCTTGCTAAACAGGCTGCCAACTCGGCAGAAATTTCTTCCCAATTTCTTTGCATTTTTTTCATTTTTTATATACATATATAAAAAATGCAAGGGAGGCCAGCGGTATGAAAAGACAAAATCAGCAAAAAATGCAATCACGCACAGACGCACAGGTTTATGAAGGACCAGCTATTTTTTGCTGGACCAAAATAGGGACTGAAGCCGGGCAGCCCTTAGATAAGATCCTTAATAGAAAGGAATTTGAGCGACACTCAGGGGGAGGATTATTTGCGTGGGGAATTGGCAATTCCTTAGGAAATGCTGTTGAAAAAGCGAAGCCGTTTTGTTCTCCGAAAGCTATAAAAGTATTCTTTACTCCGATGAAGTCAGTTGCCAAACGTGCAGACGTGTCACCAAGCAAATTATTATTTTGGAATTCTTATATTGGCCGCAATGGATATGCTATAGACCTACCAGAGCATATTTTAATAACAAGTAAAGATAATGTTGGCCCTAAATATAAAAAAAATCATTATGCTCTATTATGTTATTCAGATGAAAAAATAGTAGGCAATAATGCAGATTTAATGATAAATGCCGCATGGGCGAGAAATTTTTCTACCCTTAATCAAATAGGTCATTCTCAAGTTACATCGCTCGTTAAGTATGATAAAAGTTTTGGAAAGAGTATAAATGAATACTCTGTCTCATTTTCTGCTGACCTTGCCTACGAAGGATTCGTAAAGCTATGCAACCCAATTGAGTTAGCATCAGAAATGTTAATAATTTACAAAGAGATTGAGATGCAGAAGGATCATGAATCATGGATTAATCTTGTTAAGCAGCTAAAATGGACTGTGCGCAAGTCTAAACATCGTTTTTACCAAGTACAACTTGGCATAAATTATAAAAATGCCTAGACAATGCCGTCGTATAATGAATAATATATTGAAATATTTCACAAATTATGTTAGTGTGCCATGTATTATTTAAACATTATATATCTTCAATACATCACGATCCAGGAGTCTGTCGGACAAAAGAGTAAAGGTGTATATAACATACTGAAATAAATTATGATAGGTTTTCAGGGCTCCGCAATCTATAATCAAAAATTTCAACATGTTATCTTGATTGATTCAACTTCATCCGACAGGCTCCTCGGCGAACATCACAAACCCTCCTGCCTTTGGGAGTGATGTAAAACTAAACATACGTGTTATTGCATAGGGTTATCTTCAATTCATTCAGATAGTCGGCCCATGCCTGCATCATCTTTCGGCGCTCCGGCAGATATTGAGCGTGATTATATGCCGCCCGCACCGCATTCTTTTCGTCGTGGGCAAGCTGGCGCTCAATCCAGTCGGAATTGTAGCCGAGTTCATTCAAGAGCGTGGACGCCATACCCCGGAAGCCGTGAGTGCATATCTCGTGCTTCTCATAGCCCATGCGGCGCAAGGCGGCTAACACGGCTACCGTGGTGATGTGCTTTTCGTCCGTTCTGGTGGAAGGAAACAGGTATTTGCCTCCCCCGGAATAGGGTTGCAGTTCTTCCAGAATCCGCACGGCTTGATCCGAAAGAGGGACAATATGCAGCCGTCGCATTTTCATCCGTGCAGCCGGGATGCGCCATTCCTTTGCTTCCAGGTCAATCTCATGCCATTCGGCGGCGCATAGTTCCGAAGGCCGCGTGAAAACCAGCGGGGCAAGCCGCAAGGCGCAACATAAGGGGAAATATCCAGGGTAGCCATCAATGGCCCTCATAAGCGGACCGATTTTTTCAGGGTCGGTGATGGTGGCCCGGTGTTGCCCGCGCCAGGGTTTCAAGGCTCCGCGCAAATCCGCCGCGATATTGTGCTTGGCCCGGCCTGTGGCGATGGCATACCGCAATATCTGGCCCACAAGCTGCACCAGTAGTTGCGGAATAGTATGCATTCCTCTTTTTTCTACGGCGCGGGCTACGGCCAAGAGGTCTTGCGGTTCCAATTTGCTGACGGCAATGCTGCCCAAAGCCGGAAAAAGGTAGGTATTCAGGCGGATCAGGACTTGCTCCCGGTGTCTGGCCGTAAATTGCCCGGTCTGATTTTCGTGCCATTCCAGGGCAATATTCTTGAAGGAATTGGCCTGCTCCGCGATCCTGTTGGCAACGATGGCTTTTTTGTGCGCTCCGGGGTCTATGCCCTGGGCAAGCAACCGTTTGGCGTCCTCGCGGCGCTCACGGGCGTCTTTCAAGGAAACAGTGGGGTATTCTCCGAAACTGAGCAACTTTTCCTTTTTGTCGAAGTGGTATACCATCCGCCATAGCTTGCTGCCGGT
>JAISAD010000014.1 GCA_031266895.1 Bacteroidales bacterium | reverse complement strand
ATCGCTCGTCGCCGAAATTGAGTTCAAACATGCCAGAATCGTTTTGGGCGCTGCTGGTGCAGATATACTGCATTATATTGCCGCCGGTTTGATATACAAAACGGGGATCATTAAGCCCGCCGGTTTCGATGTACTGTTCTTTCAGCTCCTGTCCCTCCAGCAGTCTGGCCTCTTTTCTTACTTTGGCCTGTTGCAGCGTCAGCATAAAACTTACGGTAGTGTAAGGTCCTGCTACATTGGGAATAGTGATCGACACCGATTTAATACGCCTCATATAGTGCCCGGGATAATCCATATCGAAGATAAACTCTGCTAAATCAAGAGTAATTTCTTTCTCTTCGGCAGCTATCAATTTTATCAGCTCGTCGGGATACATCTGCGCCAGCGAAATATGCTTGGTTAGTTCCAGAGTACGTTTATTCCTGTTCATGTAAGCCGCTTCGAGGGCATGCAAATCGTGTATCAGCCTGTCGCCGCTCAGCAGGCCCTTTTTCAGACTGTCCCAATAGCCGAACTGAATAAAATTGGTAGTTTCGTAGATGCCCAGTTCATGCTGATAACATTTTTCAGCTTTTTTAGCCATATCGTAAGCGAGCTTATAGGCTTGAAAATAGATGGTTGATATTTGCGTAATCATCCAGTTGTAGAGCGTTTCGCTGGTATATTTATCCCGATAATACTCTTTTACGGACTGGCTCTGCTCTATCTGCATCTCCAGATTTGCCAGTTCTTTTTCGGCCACCATGAGGCGGATTTCGGCCGCCGTAAGCTGCCTGTCGAGTTGTATCAGCTCCATATCAGCCATTTGGACTTGAAAATCCCACTCCTCTTTGCGGCGCTGGTAGCCAGCCTGAGTTGCCGTTAAGGATGCACTTCTATCCAAAGCGTGCCCCACAATCGCTAAAGCATCCATTGTCATATTGGCTGTACCGGCTATTGACTCTCCGCCCGGTAGCGAAGTAATCGCTACTGGAGAGCTCGCAAAGCCCGCTCCTCCTGAATAAGAGTTAGGTATATTTTTTAGTCCTGCCGCTACTCCTTTTCCAATATTTACAATTGTATCTATAACACCGGCCGCTATGCCTAAGCCATAGGAGGAATTTTCCAGTGCATTCATAAACTCGCGGCTTTCGTAGTACTCTCTTCTGGCTGTAGCCGTAGCAATCAGGGCATTAATGTTCTCTACATTTTCCTTAGCTTCGTCAATTTGCAATTTGCGCACCTGCTTTATTGCCTGCTGCATATTGATTTCCTGCGTGCTACGCAAAATATTGAGCGTTTCGGCATCCTTTTTCTCTAAAGCGGAGAGCAATTTGTCGCCCAGCTGTTTCACCTCGTTGGTAAATTCTATCGCTTTTTGCATAATCACACGGAAACGGTAGTAAGGTTGCGGTGCTGCCATATCGTTCAAGGCTTCGCTAATAGAGAGGCCTGCCGCTACGGCCCTTACCAGCATGGCAGGATCAATAGGTGGCTCAAACAGCGGCAATTCGCGTACAATGCCTTCTATATTCATGCTGTTACGCAGTTTAAATAAACGGTCTTCTACCGTATCCCAATATTTGAGCAAATCGTCGTTAAACGGAAGGCAGAAATTATCGGCATCAATGCGTGGTACCGGTTCGGAGTTGGCATTATAGGGATAAGCCACCTCAACGCTGGAGTTTTGTACCGTAACGCTTGTTAAGGCTTTGGCGGAATAATAACCTGCATCAACTTTGGCGGAAAAACCTGCATTACTTCCGAAGATAGCGGAGTTGCCGGCAATGGCTCTCTTTTCAGTACTCCTTGTATTTGACGATACCGAATTTTGAAAGGCTGTGTAGGCTGATACCCTGTTAGACAGATAGGGTTGCGAATACAAAAGATTGGAAATGTTATTGATGATGCTGTTGGCAGAATAAGCGTAAGAATAGTTTGCTTCGAGGACATTCAGATATTCAAATGAATTTCCGTTTTGGTTTTTTTTACACAAGTCTTCATAGCTGTCGGTAATAATAATTTTATTTTTGTCGGGCGGAAGTTTCGTGGGACGTTTCCCCAAAATTTCATAAGCCAGAATATAGAGCAGCGTAGCTTCATTATTCGACTCCATGGAGTCTTGCCTGAAAAGCTGGTCGCCCCACTTAATCAGGTTGTCGATATATTTCATTACCACATTTCGCTGGTAAGCCACCGGACGTGTGCGCGCTATTAAATGGGGCATAAAAGGATTATTCAGCCACGCTTTTACCGCATCGGCATGTTTCCCTATATTGGAAAGAATGTTCTCAATCTCTTCTTGCTCGTACCCCTCCTTTTGCTTTTCAAAGAAAGGTTTGGTAATCCAGAATTTCTGCGGAGAAGAGAGGGTACTTTTATCGGTGGGGTTGAAAATATAATGAAACCAGTTCATCGCCTCTTCAAATTTCTGGTTTTGGCTTAGCTTGCAGGCAATATACATCGGGGCATGAAAAAAGAGTTCCCAATTATAAGGACCGTAGGCTTCGGAGAGATTAAAATCTACAATATCTTCATGATAATCGGTAGATACCACACCTTCTTTGGGATGGTAATCTCTTTCAAAGTTGTATTCATTAAAAGGAGAAAAGGTTCTGGGATTTAACTGAATGGGCCGGTTCAGAAGCCCTTGAATGCCCAGCCGGTTCAACTCTTTAATAAAAAGATGGGTATAGGGATGATAAAACGGCGAGAATTTATATTTAGCTTCAGCATTATTGCTGTCGGAGGGAGCAAGCACAAAAGAGCGTTCGCTGTCTTCATAAAACGAAATAGAGTCAAGGTGTGCAATAAAAACCCCCCACCAAAGTCCATCAGGACGGTGAAACATTCTAATACTGACGGGTCTGTTTTTGGTCCGTAATATCGGATAGGTAGGAAGCCACTCAGTAGCTTCATTGTTAAGATCAAGATAGAAATTGTTCAAACCATCTGCAGATCGGGTTTTCTCTTCGGAATAGAGACGGGATGCGCGTAATATGGCATTGATGGTATAGTTAACATAGTCTTTGTGATAGTCGGAATCTTTTTGCCACTTATAATCTACTTTCTCATTGCCAACATATTTAAATTCAGTTCGTTCTGCCTCGTTCATTTCTTCTATTATACCCTTATATGTCAATGTATCTCCTGCATCATTAGCCCACTCATAGTTGTGTAAGTAACTTATTCCCCGATAAACATCCGCATTAAAATAAAATTTTCCTGCGAGAATAGAGGCTGTAACAGTGCCTTTTTTGTTACTGTTAGGTACAGGTTTCTCTGTAATCATCCCCTCTGCATACCGATAAACACTAAATTCTATTTCATTGCTATTTTCTATATACTGCATGATTAGAGAAAAAGCGTCCTCAGCATGGTGCCCCTGTGCATGCAACTTTTTGGAAGAGTAGTTGGTTCCTGTCCACTTTCCATTCTTTAGAATGCTCCACCCTAACTGCAGTTCGGTATAGTTTAGAGGAGCTTTAGTACCTTGTGTTGTATCTTTATTATTCCTATTTCTTGATTTTTGTACGGGCGATAGCCAGAACAGATGCAATCTCCGATTATAGATCATCGGAACAACTACATCTCCTTTAATATCAAGTTCTACCTTTTCCCAGTACGACCACTTTTTCCCGATAGCATCGTAAGCTCGATAGTAATACTGGTAAGGAGTGGTTCGGGTGCGGGCAATTACATGGGTAGTATCTACTTTGGAGGTTTTGAGGTAAATTCCCTCCCGATACTCTCCGTCTTTGCCGTCCACAAATTCACGGTAGATACCGCACACAAAGAGATTGGCCACATCGTTCAATTTTTGGAGATAGTTTTCAAATGCGGTTTCTACCAGTTCATTGGTAATATCGCCCTGATTGAGTTCGTCTTCCATATCCTTGAAGAAAGGCGTTTTGTCGTCTCTCAACTCCGGCTCTATCCAGTTTTCGGGATAGAGGAATATTTTCCGATTGGCTTCCCATACTCTGTACTTTTTCATCCATTCCCACTCATCCCACGCATCCTCATTCGTTTTTATGGCACTGTTTTCAAGCCCTAACAGACACCGCTGCACAAACAGTTGCATGGAGAGCGTAGCCTGTACAATACGGGAGGTTTTCATAATCGGTTTCATTTCGGGATCAAGCAGGAAATAGTTATACAGTTCCATCTGATTATTCCAACACAAATCGCCATTGGCAATATTGCCTCTTATGGAAGATGCAATCAGGAACGATGACAGGGCATTGTTTTTAGCCTCTCGAACAGGATTCTGTACAGCGGGCAGCTTCTCTAACCACGTATCTATATCATAATGCGCTTTAGCGGCATCTTTCACCTGTTTTGCATTTGCAGAGTCATTATCGCGTGTTTTCCATGCATCTAAAGTAATAATATCCACACCTGCCTTGTCTGCCATATCCAAACACTGTTCGATGTCCCAATAGGGTTCGGAGAAATAAAAGTCATTTACAGTATGCCCATCAGGGAAGAGGTTGCTCCACTGCGTAATTTGATACGTTTCCCAACCGGTCAATTGACAAAGCGAATCAAAGAATATACGATTTGCTTCATTATCGGATAAAGTACTGTGAGCGCGTTTGTTAAGTAAAGAGAAGAGAGAATTGTTTTCTGCCGTTACGCCATATTGCTTTTGCAAAGTCAGCATAGCGTCCAGATTCAGGAAATCATACAAAGTATTAGTATTACCGTTAGCTTCGGACAGAGCAAAATTATACCAGTCAAATAGCTCTTTTTTTGTTGTAATGTTCAATAGTAAAGCCAAATCGGTTTCCGAGATTCTTTTTTTGTTAATTAGCAAAGCGGCTTTATGCAATGAAAAGAGCAGCAAACACCCGTCTGTTCCTCCAAACGCCTGGAGTAACATATCGCCAAAGGATTTATCTTCCAAATACAGTTCATTGTGCAGCAAATAGTAGCTTAAATATAGCTGTACGGCAGTAACGGATAACTCAAACCATTCGGAAAGGTAATTTATAACCGCTGCCGACAGCAAACTTGCATCTACATAAAATCTCACTTTTTTATACCTTGCTAGCACTTTATCCTTATCAGGAGAGGTCACTTTATCCAGATCAATTTTCATGGGAAAATAGGAAACAGAGGCAAAAATTCGTTCTGTAAAAGTGTTGATTTCCGTATTTTGCATGTCGGAAGTACCCTCTACAATCCGGATTAATTCCTCAATATCACCAGGTTCATACTGTTCTGTAGCTAACAGATAATTGGTAAAGTTCTCCTTGTACGACAAGGTTGCCCCCCAACGTTCCGTTTCGTTGCCTGCTGCATCCTCTTCTGGCCACAATACGATTTCACTTTCTGTGGGCGACATCATGGATTTGTCAAGAGCAGATTGCAGACTCTCCGTGTATTTGTCCAACAATTCGTCGCTTAAAGCAAGCTCGCTCGCTTTCGACGAGAGAGTCTCTCCTGCCGGATATGTACCTGAAATCAAATATTCATATTCCGCTATAGTCAGTTTGGAATCTTTTATTTTTTGAACGACAGCAGTAACAGAATCAACAAAAGATAACGAATAGGGAGCATATATATCAACGTTTTCGTTAAGTAAGGAAAACAGCGTAAACAGATCTTCCGTTGACAGCTTTAATTTCTTAGCCAGTAAACCGTGCCGGTACAGAAAGTTAAAATAGGCAATGTTGTAAGGGAGTCCTCCTTCGTCCCATTTATCTTTTAAAAAATAAAAGTCGAACTCTTTTAAAGACAAAGATGCCATAACTAACCCCTGGTCACTGTCTGTAAGGGAAACGTTTTCGCTTTCGCTGTTCTTCTTTTTCAGTAACAGTAAGTTCTCATTTAACGGATTAGACAACACTTTTTGCAAAAACAGCCGGTCATATAAACACGGCTTTTCCTTGCCGTTTTCGATAATAGTTTCTGTATTAATGTCGCTATAGAATGTCAATAACTCTTCTACGGATAATTTTAAGATTTCCTGTTGTTTTTTAAAGCGCATTAAATTGAACAGAGAATCCGCATCCAGATTATCATTACTTCCGGACTGACTGATGCCATAGTGCGTAACAGCGCTTCTTAGTAAGAGGTCTAATTCCCAGATTTTCCATCCTGATTTGCGCCACAAACGAATAAAACGGTGCGCCTTATCAAAACTTGAAGCATTGCCTGAAATATCCTTGTTCGTATAGCTGCAATCTTCAAGACTGTCCAAGATCAGTTGCTCCCAATGAATAATAGAGGTAGTGCCATAATAATAGTTGGAAATATCAATCAGTTCAAGAATAGATAACCCGCTATCTTGTAGAAAATCGGCAATTGACATACTGGCTCCTGCCGTTTCCCACTTATGCCATGTTGTGTTTCTTATTGTTACAGTCTGATATATTCCTGTTACAATACTTTGTTCCAGAGAAGTCAGCCCGAAATATTCGGCGGCAATGCTTGCATTGGAAGAATTCAGGGGTGCATTGTCTGCCCGTTGAAATAGCTGCATTAATTGGTAACGCTCTATATTCATCAACTTCAAATAAGCTCTTATTTCGGTTTGCCAAAGATTTAAAGGCGCAAACATGGGATATACCTGCTCTTTCAGAATATCATAAGCAGTCGTCTCATTCCCTTTAATGGTAGCTGTTAGAATATGTTCTGGCGCTGCCAGCAATTCTTTGGTAGTTAAAGTGGTTTGACATTCTTTATCTTCTCTTTCATATTTTTTAGCCTGTTTATCCTGTGTATCCCGTTGCATTCTTAAAACGGCTTCTTCCAACACCTCGCATACCAAATCTATGTAGGGCAGTATCGTATTGGTATTGGGAACGTTCAGCCATATTTTGCCAATATCGCTTCTTCTTATAAAAGCATTCACATCCCCTTGATAATAATACAGGAAATTCTTTACCGTCTTCTTTTGAACAGCGCGTCCATCCAAAAAATTGAGCAAATCTGCCAAATAGGCAGCAGCGCTATATACCGAACTGTCGTGCTCGCATTCGCAATAGTCAAGTTCATCGAACAGTTCTGCAAGATTTGGAAATTTTGTTTTTAAGTCTTCTATATTTGGGCGGCCTATTGCATAAGGGGAAAGTCTGCTTATTGTGTCTCTCAGATAAAGATAGGTATTCATATTGCCGGCCAACTTACCGCTGGCTGCGGAAAAAATCATATCTATATCCTTTTGAGGAAGAGTGTCTTTCAAACGTAATTCCAACTCTCTTTTCCCCATAAAATATATGTTTCCAAGGCTGGTAATATTATTCTTCAGAAGTATGGCAGCAGCCTCAGGTGTGGGTGTAACCTGATATATTCCCTGTATTGTATTGAACTGTTTTACAAATTCCGCATCCTTAACATCTGCAGGGAGTTTGTCAGTCAGTAAATTGAAATTCGGATTAGTAGTCGATAAGTACTCCTGTATTTTCCCGATGTATTCATATGCCCCGCTTAAATCACTGTTATTCTTAATCTCCTGTACAATGGCAGTATCCGTATAGAGCGCCTCGCATATTTTCCAGACAAATGCGACATATTCAAAACCATTATTAAAATCTTCGGGATATCCCGCTCTGCTCACCAGTCTATGCTGCTCCGCCTGAGGCAGAGACAGTAAAAACCGAAGAGATTTTTCTTTGATATCATTGCCGTATTCCTCATCAAGTATTTTTATCATAGGAGTATAGTTGCGCGTAATTCGGCTGAGTTGAAAGTACATCGACAAGGTTTTTTCATCTGAAGGAGTAGGAAACTCTACTGTTTTCAGTTTGGAAATAAACGTGTCGAAATCGTTAATATTTTCGATAAAAAGCCTGGTTACCTGTTGTCTTAATGTTGCATTTTCTATCGTTGTTGCAAGTAGAGCAAAAATCATATCCAAATCAGTAACTCCTCCTTCAAGAAAATAGGTATTCTGTACTGTGTATATGTTATAGGCATCTATAGTGAATGCTATCTTTGTTATAGAATCTGCATCTCTGAAAGCAATGTAATTTTTATTAACGGCGAGCGTCAGTACATTTAACAATTGATCATACAACATCAGGAGGAATCCCTTTTGCATCATATCAACAATTTGATTCTTATACTGATTCCATTGATCTTCCTCCATGTCCAAGAAAGATTCCTCAAAAAGCCGGTCGGGAACATTTGTCGGATAGTTTTGATATAGAAAACCGAATACAACCTCATGGTCGTAGTAACTCTTGTTTAACATAGGTTCTTGTGCAAACATGAGCCGCATCAATGTCTCCATGTCAATTTCCGTATCCTGACTTATTTTCTGGAGTTCTGTCAACGTTTTGCTTGACAATGTATCTACTGGAGTAGCATTGAATGTCAATGCGTCTATCAGTGTAGCATAAAGAGGATCGCCGAAAGCGGCAAACTTATCGGATGAAATATTGAAAATGGATTCCCAATCTTTAATGAGAAGATTTTCCTGAAGAATGGATTGTTCCTGTGAGTTTTTAAAACATTCCAGTTTAACAGTTAAAGGATATTTTAATTTTCCAGACTGCTCAAGCAGAGAACCCAGAGCAGGATAAATTCGATATGACCCGTCAGCCAACGATACCCCGGAACCCAATTCTGAAGTTTGCCCCTGATATGCCCTGACTTCTACGCCCTGTACGGGATTTCCGTAGTCGGCCGTAATAAAACCGCATATATGGTAAATGTTTGCCAATTGTTTGTTCAATTCCTGAACAGTATCGGAAAGAATAGTATGGGTATTTTGCGTTAGGGAAAAATCCTGCTGAAATTTCAAAAGCGCCTCTTTACTACTCTCTCCATAGCTTTTTTCTTCTATTTCTTGGGAGGATATTTCATAGCGTGCATCAATCGCACTTAACGCTTGTTGCAATAAATAAATGTGTTCATTGTTTCTTAGAGAAAATTGTTCTGGAATTAAAGAAAATGAAGCCATAACTTAAAGAGTTTAATTATTATTGTTCGGCAAAAATACAAAGAAAAATAATTCAATTCATTTATTATCCAATAAAAATACGAAAATGATCAATAAAAACCGTAAATAGCTGATTTTCAATATTATTTTTTTGATAAATTGTTCTTCTTTTTAAATAAATCCTCAATTATCAGTGTTATTATACAGGGTAAAAAGGAAAATCAACCTCCTTGAAGAACCTCTTTTTGCCATTTTTTTTCTGATTTTCGCAAAAAGGCATCAAATAAACAGGTTAGAATGAACAAACTTTAAAAATATTAACCCAATCCGAAAAGTATAAATTATCCGGAAATATCTATTGGGATATAATTATTGAATTGCAAATAAATAAAATATTAAATACCGGTTTTGTCCCAAATGCAGGTTATGACTTAAAAAATCGCAATAATGAAGAACATTTTTTGCGAGCGAAAATACGAAAGCACGTAAGGACGATAACAAACAGGAATGATAAAACGGCCAGACAAAGGGCAAAGCGGGCTATATAGTCGCCGTGTGCAGCGTAAAAGGTAATTTGAGCGTTGAGATAGACCGTTTGTTCCAAGGCGATACGGGTTTTGTATTCCGTTTGTTGCAGCACATCGCCGCGTTCGTTGATAATAGCGGAAATACCGGTATTGGCCGAGCGCAATACGGTGCGGCGACACTCTATTGCTCGCAGTTTGGACATAAGAAAGTGTTGCCTGTGGCCGGGCGTATTGCCCCACCAGTCGTCATTGGTAATCACACACATCAATTGTGCCCCATGGCGCACAAAACCACCAAAGAGTTCGCCATAAATTGATTCATAACATATAGGTACGCCCACTTTGCAACTGTCATTATTAAAGTACAGTGTAAAAGCGTGTTGTGCACTGTCTTGACCCAGCGAACCGCTGGTGCCGCCCAAATCAATTACCAAAGATTCTAAAAAGCCGAATAATTTCGGGAAAGGCATTTTTTCTACTCCCGGCACCAGGCGACTTTTGTGATACAGGCCATTAATTTGCTGTCTATTATAGCAGCAGGAGGTGTTGTAATATTCCAGAAATTTTCCATTACTGACCTCTCGGCAAGTAGGAGAAACTTTGTAATTGTAAACTTCTACAGTAGATAAACCCAAAATGAAATTGAGATTGGGATTATGCGTTATCAGCGAGTCTAAAAGGATAAAGGGAACATAAGCACTGTTTTCGGAGGTATAATTTTTGGTCAAAAGAATATGCTCGTAGAGATTGTGCGGCAACGCCGATTCGGGGCAAACAATCAATTGTGTGGCCGGCGTAATCTGCGGCTGTGCTGTAGTGAACAATCGCATAATGTGTTCGGCATGGCTCATGGCATACTCCTCTTCCCAAGCATCTGTATTGGGTTGTACCACCACTGCTTCAATTCCCGCACCGCTTTGCTTTGGCGTGTGGTGATAATAGATGAGGAGTGAAACAAGCAATGGCACAGCAAGCCATGCCACTAAAGCGCTTGCGGTAATAATTTTCACTTTTGTGGTGCCTCTAATCGCTTTGAGCATGTAGTAAACGAGGAAATTGGCTGCTAACACCCACAAAGTACCGCCAAATGCACCCGTATATTCGTACCATTGCACCCATGTGGTAACAGAAGCAAATACGTTGCCCAGATTGAGCCATGGCCAAGTTAAATCCCAATGAAGAT
>JAISAD010000153.1 GCA_031266895.1 Bacteroidales bacterium | reverse complement strand
TCTTTAATCGCTGGGGCAAAAAGGTATATGAAGCCGAAAATTACGACACTTATGTAAAAGACGGGGACATTACAGTAGGACACAAGGCTTTTGGCGGCGAAAACTGCCCGGACGGCACTTACTACTACACTTTCTATTACAAGGGAAAACTGAGTTCCATTAACGTAAATGGAACTCTAATAATTTTAAGAGAAGCTAAATGAGAACAAAACTACATCTCGCTCTCACTCCATTCATACCGCACTTCATTCACCAATCGATATTGGTCGGGATTTATTTCGTCAATGTGAAAAACTTCCGATTTTAGAAGATTGCCGGTCTCATCAAAGTGAGAAGCTAACCATTGCTGCAATTTGCCTTCTCGATTGTATTCCTCAACTTTCGACACTAAATTGCCGGTATAGTCGTATTTTAGTTTCTTATAATGGTCCAAATCTTCCTCTTCCGCCTCAATGAGTTGCCTGTTTTCATTATAAGCATAATATATTTTAGCAATTAATTCTCCCTTATAATTCAAAATCAACTCTTTAATTTTATTATCGTATTCATCATACTCATAAAGGCAGGTACGACGGTCCTTATCCAGCAATTCATGTCGTATTCTCTTTGTCAACAGGCCTTTATCATTAAATTCCTGTTCAATCAAATACTGTTTTTCACCCTCTTCAGTGAAATCGATCTCTCTAAACATTTTATCGTCCCGGTATTCAAAAATTTTTTCGGTATAGATAAATTCATCTTCATCGTAAACATCTTGACGTACCAGCAAATTGTTTTCATACACATAGTGTGAGCCATATTCGGGAGAATCCTTACCATAGCAAAGTATCTCTTTTACCATTCGACCGCGTTCATCGTAACTGTATTTCATACGCTGTACCATTTCATTGTCGGCATCGTATAACTCGCTTTGCATCAATTTTCCAGCCTCATTATGCTGATTAAGTGTCAGCAAACTGCGTACACCCTCGACATTAAAATGTTCCTCACTGACTATCTGATTGGTATCACCATACTTTAATTCCGATTCCTTATAGCGCTCTTCCGTGATGTCCGTTTCGTCAAAACCATCGCGCAAATAGTTGACTTGGATAATATTAACGATTTTCATTATTCTATAACTTCGCCTTTAATCTGCAGTATCAAGCGGTCGGTTTCCGCGGTAGATAAGACTGTGATGCGCTTGCTAATAGGACCAACATTTTTAGCCGTATAGGTAGCTTTTATTGTCCCTTTTTGACCAGGCATTACCGGCGTTTGTGTCCAGCTCATTACCGTACAATCGCATGAAGCAATTGCATCTTCAATAATGAGCGGTTTCACGCCGACATTAGTGAAAGTGAAGATGCCTTCTTTGACCTCTCCTACTTTCAATTTGCCGAAGTTGTGTGTAAGTTTATCCAATGAAATTTCAGCGCCTTTATACTGTTTAGATGCCTCTTTTTTGACTTCCTGCGCCTGCATAAGGCCAAAAGCTAATAATAAAATTGTTAAACTGAATGCTTTTTTCATTTTCAACTCATTTATAATTGATAATTATGCTATTGCGGAGTTACTATCGGACTTTGGCTATTGACGGGAGCTGCCTCTCTGGGCGGCTCTACTACATTGCCTTTAATGGTCAAAGTAACGCGATTATTGACCGCGTTCGACTCTACGGTAATTGTCTTTTGGAACGGCCCCACAATGTGCATATTGTTGTATTTTACCTTAATAGTGCCGGTTTTATTCTTTTTAATCGGCTCTTTAGGCCAATCGTCCAGTGCAGTGCAGCCGCATGAAGGGTGTACTCTCGACAATATCAAGTCCTCTTTTCCAGTGTTTTTAAACCTAAACTCACATGTACCATCCGCGCCTTTATTAATCATACCGTAATCGTACACTACATTTTCAAAGGTAATTTCCGGTTCTTTTACCTTTTCCTTTTTCCCTTTTTCCGCATCTTGAGCCGAAATGCCTGCCGTTAGCATCAGTGCAATTGCTATTAAAATAGCTCTTTTCATTGTTATTGTTTTTTAGTTTTACTTTTTGTTTTTTTATTTCTTTTCGATTCTTACTGTTTTTAAAATTTTCCTCCCTGCATTCATTGCAGTGGTAATGTAACGTTTAATTGACTCTGCTTTCTGCCTTTTAACTTCTCGTAATTTCTCTCACTTCTTTTTTTAATGCAGCCTATTTTTCCATTAATCACCAAGCTTTTTTGACCATCCTGCATCCCAAAAAGTTTAATTCAACAGCGACAAAACTGCCAATTGATATCCTTTCAAGCCAAAGCCTGAAATAGACCCTGCGCAAGCAGCTGCAATATAGGAGGTTTTTCTAAAATTTTCGCGCCCAAAAAGGTTGGAAATGTGCACTTCTACCACACGTGCCGGTATCGCTTTAATGGTATCGGCCAACACCATAGCGGTGTGGGTATAGGCTCCCGGATTGAGCACGATGCCATCTTTATCTCGGTTCTGCAATAATGCCACAACTATTTCTTCCAAGCTATTTGTCTGATAATAAGAAAACTTCACATCAGAAAACATGGATTGCAATTGCTTCATGTAGCTATCAAAATCGGTATGTCCATAAATATTGACCTCTCGACTGCCCAATTCTCCCAAATTTACGCCATTAATAATTACAATATGTCTCATCCTATTCTAGATGTTCAATAAAAAGCATGCAAAGATACAACTTTTTTTCCTATTTTTGCACTCCATTTGGCTTATCCAGAATAAGCCACCATTTTGTGTATTAGTTTATTGAAAATTCATTTTAATATTATGTCTTATGAACTTAAAAACATTAATTTTAACAGGAGGAATGATTATGCTTAGCGCGGCAATTTTTGCACAAGGCAATATTAAATATCCTAAAACATTGAAAGGCAATGTAAAAGATACCTATTTTGGAACAGTGGTTGCCGATCCCTACCGCTGGCTCGAAAACGATACTACGAAAGAGGTGGCGGAATGGGTGGCGGATGAGAACAAAGTTACGGAAAGTTATCTTAGCGCTATTCCATTTCGCAATTCGTTGAAACAGAGGCTTACAGAAGTTATTAATTATGAAAGAATAGGAGCTCCTTTTGCTAAACACGGCAAATATTACTTTTTTAAAAATGACGGCTTACAAAATCAAAGTGTTTTTTACGTCAAAGAGACGCTGCATGGCGAACCCTCAATACTCCTTGATCCGAACACGCTGTCAGAAGATGGCACGGTGGCGCTGCAAGGCATCTATTTTTCAAGAAACGGAAAATATTTAGCCTACACCATTTCGCGTAGCGGTTCCGACTGGCAAGAAATTTTTGTTATGGATTTGGCTACTAAAAAATTACTGAAAGACCATATTGTATGGGCTAAATTTACGGGAGCAAGCTGGTGTGGCAACGGTTTTTATTACAGCGCTTACGATAAGCCCGAAGATGGAAAAGAGTTTTCAAATGTAAATGAAAATCATAAAATCTATTATCATAAAATCGGAGATGAACAGCAACAGGATAAACTGTTCTATACCAATACTGATTATCCCCAACGATTTTATACAGCGGAAGTGCCCGAAGATGAAACGGTTATGTTTATCTTTGAGAGCGGCGCCAATACAGGCAATCGTCTCTTTATGAAAGATTTAAGAAAAACGAATGCTCCTATTATTGAAATCGCAAGCGATGACAAATATGAATACGCTCCCATGGAAGTGATTGGCGATACCGTCTATTTTTTTACCAACTATAAAGCGCCCAAATATTGCTTAATGAAAGCTTCTATTGATAATCCAAAAATAAAAAATTGGACAGCCTTTGTCCCTGAAACCGAAAATGTGTTAAACAGCGCCGGGTTTACCAATGGACAGATGATTTTAACCTATCAAAAGGATGCTTCAATACATGCTTACGTTTATTCAGCCGATGGAAAATTGAAACATGAAATCCAGTTGCCTACACTCGGCTCTGCAGGATTCAACTTCGATAAAAAAGAGAAGGATATTTTTTACACTTTCACCTCTTTCATTTTTCCTTCTACAATATATAAGTATGATATAATCAACAATAAATCAGAGATTTTTATATCGCCAAAAGTACAGTTTAACCCCACCGATTATGTTACTGAACAGGTATTTTATTCCAGTAAGGATGGCACTAAAATTCCCATGTTTTTAACCTATAAAAAGAGAATAGAAATCAACAGTTCAAATCCAGTTCTTCTTTACGGATATGGCGGTTTCAATATCAGTTTAAATCCTTCATTTTCGGCAATGCGTATTCCATTTCTCGAAAACGGCGGTATTTATGCACAAGTAAATTTGCGTGGCGGAGGAGAGTATGGTGAAGCATGGCATTTGGCCGGCACTAAAATGCAGAAACAGAATGTATTTGATGATTTTATTGCCGCCGCCGAATATCTGATTGCTCATAAATATACCAATAAACAGAAAATTGCCATTGTAGGCGGTTCAAACGGCGGCTTATTGGTAGGTGCGTGCGTTAATCAGCGTCCGGATCTCTTTAAAGTGGCCATTCCAGAAGTAGGCGTTATGGATATGCTTCGTTATCAAAAGTTTACGATTGGATATAATTGGGCATCCGATTATGGTACCAGTGACGACAGTAAAGAAATGTTTGATTATCTTTATAAATATTCGCCCATCCATAACATTAAAAATGATGGTGTCCCCTACCCTGCTATTCTCATTACCACAGCCGACCATGACGACCGCGTAGTGCCCGCACATTCATTCAAATATGCAGCTACTTTGCAGGCAGCTAGCACCGGAACAGCACCTAAACTTATCCGCATTGACACCAAAGCGGGGCACGGAGGCGGCAAACCCATAACAAAAACTATTGAAGAACAGGCCGATATCTATTCGTTTATCATGTATAATCTGGGAATGAAAATCAAATAATCATGAATACGACAGATAATTTCAATAATGCCAATATTGAGAATAATACTGTAATCTACAGGTGGTATTACTCAAATCCAAATTATGAAGACCATTTTGGTTAGTAAAAAATGGCAAGACCTGCGAAACTGTAAGAGCTGGAATAAAAAAAAGTAAATAATGGTTAGTATTGAAGAATTTAAGTGCTCGTATTGAAAATGCGAATGATACGTTAAAATTAAACGGAACAGTCGCACAATGGAAATATGAATTTATGCCGACTAGTCCCATATTACGACTTTTATCTATGGGAAAGCCAAAGTTTTCTGACTTCTTTACACGTAAAAATCAAAGTCATTGTAGTTTCAAATAAAAGCTGTACCTTTGCAGTTGATTTTTATCTATGGAAAAATCAAAGTTTTCTGACTTTTTTGCAGATAAAGATGATGTTGTGATAGAAAATAAGTATTATGCAAAGAAAAATTATCTCTGAATTATTGGAGTGGAGAAACAAGAAAGGCCGTAATCCGTTGATATTAAATGGTGCACGTCAAGTGGGGAAAACTTATGCTTTGGAAAATTTCGCCAAAGAAAATTTTGATAATGTTGTATATCTCAATATGGAGATAGAAACGACTTTACGTGATTTTCTTGACGGCGATATTTCGCCCAAAAGGATTATTCAGCACTTAGAATTAACTAAAAAACAACAAATTATAGCAAACAAAACTTTGATTTTCTTTGACGAAATTCAGGCGTGCGAAAGGGCTTTGACTTCGTTGAAATATTTTTGTGAACAAGCGCCCGAATATCACGTTGCGGCGGCAGGCTCATTACTTGGCGTAGCGGTAAATCGCGAAAAATACTCGTTTCCTGTTGGAAAAGTTGATGAATTTTATATGTTTCCGCTCGACTTTGAGGAGTTTTTGTGGGCGTTGGGTTACGAAAAATTGGCAGAAGAGATAAAAAATCATTTTGAAAGCAACGCACCAATGAATATGGCGCTGCATAAGTTAGCACTGGAATTGTACAAGAAATATTTGGTTGTTGGCGGAATGCCTGCGGCGGTAAAGAATTTTGTTGAAACAGAAAGCTTTTTGAGTGCGCAAGTTATTCAAAATGACATTTTTAACGAATATACAGCTGATATGTCGAAATATGCGGACACGACTACAAGTGTCAAAATTCGTGCTTGCTACAATTCCGTTCCTGCCCAATTAGCAAAGGAAAACCGCAAATTTCAATATAAAATTGTGCAAAAAGGAGGGACGGCAACCATTTTTGGCGAAAGTATCGAATGGCTTAATTTTGCAGGGACAATTTTGAAATGTCAAAAGATTACCGAAGGAAATATTCCGATTGCGGTTTATGCTTATTTTCCCGATTTCAAACTCTATCTGAGCGATGTGGGTTTGCTTACGCTCAAATCTCGCTTGCCTGCCGAATTACTTGTTGCTGAAAACAATGAAAACAATAATTTTATGGGGGCTGTTACGGAAAATTATGTAGCACAGGCATTTACTGCAAATAAAATTCCGCTTTTTTATTGGAAAAACGATAATACGGCGGAAGTAGATTTTGTGTTGCAAAAAGGAGTTGATGTTATTCCTGTGGAAGTAAAACGAGGTGTTAATACACACAGTAAAAGTATGAATATTTTTGCAAAACAATACAAATGTCCGTACTCAATACGCATTTCACAAAAGAATTTCGGTTTTGAAAATGGCATAAAATCTGTTCCATTGTATGCTGTTTTTTGCATAAATAGTTGAAAAAACCGCCATCACGATATAGCTATATCGCCATCGGTTTTAAATCATCCGTAATAATCAAAGTTGCTTCCGTAGCAGCTTGTACCTCTTCTACTGTAAATTCGGGATGAATTTCGGTCAGGACAATGCCTTTTGAAGTAACTTTCATTACGCCCATTTCGGTAACAATCATGTTTACCTGACCTTTGGCGGTAAGCGGCAAGGTACATTTTTTCAATATTTTAGGATTACCTTTGGCAGTATGTTCCATAGCGAGGATAACATTGCACGCCCCTACGAGCAAATCCATAGCGCCACCCATGCCGGGGGTCATTTTGCCGGGTATAGACCAATTGGCAAGGTCACCCTGCTCATCCACCTGCATAGCGCCCAAAATGGTTACATTTACATGTCCGCCCCTGATAATGCAGAATGAGTCGGCAGAACTAAAAGAGGATGCACCGGATACCGCTGTAATGTAACCACCACCGGCATTAACGAGGTTAGCATCTTCCTGGCCGGCTTCGGGAGTAGGTCCCATGCCAAGCAGACCATTTTCCGACTGCAAAGTCAGCGTTACGTTTTCGGGTAGATAATTTGGCACCAGAGTAGGCAATCCAATTCCCAAATTGACTACATCTCCGTCTTTCAACTCTTGAGCCACTCTCTTGGCAATTACTTCTCTAATTTGATTTTTATCCATGACCGCTATATTAAATTTGTTTATGTTTGTTATTTTAACCTTTCTATTTCCTTCGCCTACTTTCTTTTTGCCAACTCCTGCACAATAAACGAGGCTACATTATCGGCGAAGCTATTCATGCCGAAACCGGCATCATAACCCAACTCTTGCGCCAATTCGTGAGTAATGCGGGGACCTCCACAACAGAGAATAATTTTATCACGCAATCCTTCGGCTTCCAGCATCTCTACAAGTTCTACCAGGTTTTTAATATGCACATCTTTTTGCGTTACAGTTTGCGATACCAAAATAGCATCCGCTTTCAATTCTATCGCCTTAGCGACAATCTCTTCGTTAGGCACCTGGCTACCCATGTTAAGTGCTTCAAACATTTCATAACGTTCCAAACCATAGTGGCCGGCATAGCCTTTCATATTCATAATAGCATCAATACCTACCGTGTGGGCATCGGTGCCAGTGCTAGCTCCCACTACTATCACTTTTCGCCCAATATGTTCTTTTACAAAGGCGTCGCATTCGTGCATATCCATTACATCGCTTTCCACTTTGGGGACGTGAATAGAAGTAAAATCAACAGTTTGTTGACAGTTTCCATAGCAGTTAAAAAAGGTAAATCCGTTTGTGAGTTCCTTATAATAAACAACTTGAGGATTATCAAAGCCCCATTTTCTAAGCAATTGCTTGGCTGCTTCAACGGCTTCGTCGCTGCAAGGCACAGGCAGAGTGAAACTGAGTTGCGCTTTACCATCATTCATGGTATCGCCGTAAGGTTTGATTTTTTTCAGATCGAGGGTTTGATCAAAGTCTTTACCCTCCATGGAATATAGTCCTCCACTCATAATATTTATCTGATAATTTTTGTGTTATTAATTTAATGATGCGGCACGCCGCATTTCTATATCTTCAATTTCATCAAATCTACAAAACTGTTAAAATAGTTCTCCCCTTTTGGTGCCACACCGTCAAGACCCTTGCCGCCGGTTTTGGAACGTTTTACATCGCCGAAAATTCCCTTTTCGAGGGCGGTAAAAAGTCCCTCTTTTTCTAATTTTTCTAACAATTCAATGGTATCATCCAGGACTTTTTGCGCCCGTTTCCGGATAATGCCTCCCTCTTTAAATTCCATTTCATCTCCAATATTCTTCATATTACCGAAAATATACTTGGCATTTTCAATAGAGAGGTAGCGGTCGCTCATAAAGGGCGTATGAATGGCTTCCGTGGGCATTCCAAGCAGTTGAATGCCCTGATTCGTCCAGATTCCTATCATATTAAATAAGGCATCCTGAATATGGCCTTTGAAAATATTGCCGGTCATAAATTTGGTAGGGGGCATGTACTTTAGCGGTGCATTAGGAAAGATTTCGCGAGTCATTTGGGCTTGTGCCAATTCGTAGAGAAACCCATTTTCGAGCTGAGGGTCCATTTCAAAGGCATGTCCCAAGCCCATTTGTTCTTCGGGCAGACCGGCCATAAGCGCCAACTGTTCATTAATGCAGTCGGAGGCGAGGACAGTGTGTGCCTGTTCGAAGGCATCGGCAGTAGTGAGGTAATTATCTTCGCCGGTATTGATAATTACACCGGCAAAACCATTGATAATACGAGAAAAATACTGGTCAACAAGGGTACGCTGCATATTGATGTCACGAAACAAGATGCCATAAAGGGCATCGTTGAGCATCACATCCAAGCCTTCGAATGCCCCCATAACAGCAATTTCAGGCATACAGAGGCCTGAGCAGTAGTTGCAGAGGCGGATGTAGCGTCCTACCTCTTCACTCACCTCATCTAAAGCCTTGCGCATAATACGAAAATTCTCCTGTGTAGCGAAAGTACCGCCAAAACCTTCAGTAGTTGCACCATAGGGCACATAGTCAAGCAAGCTTTGCCCGGTAGTGCGAATTACGGCAATGATATCTGCTCCTTGACGGGCGGCGGCTTGCGCCTGCACTACATCTTCGTAAATGTTGCCGGTAGCTACAATTACATAGAGATAGGGTTTTGTGCCTTCGCCAATGGTATTCAGATAATTTTCTCGCCGCAAACGCCGCTCTTTTATTATTACAATAGACTGATCAATAACAGGTTGCAATTTTTTCTCAATTTCGGAGCGATTATGAACAGGCAGTTGCGTAATATTCAATTGTCCATCTGCTATTTTTTCGGCAATTTCCTGAGGTTGCAGACCGGTTTCTACCATTGCATTACCCAGAAAAAAGAGAATACCTTCGCCAAGTGCCCCTTTTTCTTTCAGTTGCTCCACAAGTATATTGGGCAACGGCACTTCATTTTCATCCACATTATCCACGCCAAGCAATCGACATATTGTTCGTTCTACAGCCACTGTAGTGTAATTATTTACAAACTGCTGCACTTCGGCAGCAATATTGGCAGCCACCTGTTTAGCATGTGCTACCCTCTGAAAATCCAATCCCACTTTTGACTTTTGCATACGTTGATTTCGTTCTTTTTTCTTGTAAAGCTATAAGCCTGCAAAAATACAAAATTAATTGAGATTTGAAATTTATCTTTTCGGTTCGCAACAACTCTGTGGGTTACTGTCATAAGTCTCTATCAGTATTATGGCCGGATATTTAGCTACCTAAATCTCAAAAATGATTTTCTCTATTTTAATTAAAAAAAATCCCGTACTTTTGCAATTCATTTAGTCAGGCTGATTTACAGCATTTGTTCACCTGCAATTAGCATATATACAACCATTTATAATGAATAATAAGAAAGAAGAATTTTTAGATAAAGACCATTCACAAAGCGAAAATCTGGAACAATTCCTGGATATGGATATTCGCGCAGGTATTTCGGAAGAGGCGGATAAAATATCACAAAATCGCTTTTTAGGGCGTGGATTGCACGACAAGCCATCAGCACATCAGTACCACTGTTCACAATATGAGCACAAATGCTGTAAACTGGCTACTTTCGATTGGATGAAACAGTTGGATTTATCCCTCGAATATCTTGAGTATCCTATTGCAGAGGTGCGTTTTAAGAATAGCCACAAAGAGTTCTTTCGGCTGCCTCCAGAGGAGGTTTTTCGAGTGGGCGATATTGTAGTTGTGGAAGCAATACAGGGTCATGATATCGGCATTGTTTCTATGGTAGGACAGATGGTAAAACGCCAATTGCAGCATAAGAAATTGAAACCCGAAGAGGTTACAAAAAAACTCTGTCATACTGCACGCGTTGCCGATATTGAAAGGTGGATTTCGTCAATTAATCGAGAGTATGAAACCATGCTTTCATCGCGCTATACTGCCTGGGATTTAAACCTGAAGATGAAAGTGAATGATGTAGAGTATCAGGGAGATGGCTCTAAGGCCATTTTTTATTATTCGGCGGAAGAGCGGGTTGATTTTCGGGAGTTGATTAAAATTTTGGCCGAACATTTTCAAATTCGCATTGAGATGCGACAGATTGGCGTCCGACAGGAAGCCGCCCGCCTGGGGGGCATTGGCACTTGTGGACGCGAATTGTGCTGCTCTTCATGGCTGTCCAATTTCCAATCGGTATCTACCATTACAGCACGTACCCAACAGTTGTCGCTCAATCCTCAAAAGCTGGCCGGCATGTGTGGCAAACTGAAGTGCTGCCTCAATTATGAACAGTCCACCTACATCGAGGAGTTAAAAGCATTTCCAGCTTCCAGCATTCCCCTCAAAACATCTAAAGGAAAGGGAATATACAAGAAAATTGATATCTTTAAGCGGATTGTCTGGTATTCGTATTTCAATGATCACAATAAAATTTTTGCCATTCCACTGGATAAGGTGAATGATATTATTGAAATGAACAAAATCGGTAAATATCCTGAAAATCTGGAAGATTTTGCTATTGTAAATCAGGAATCGGTGGATGAGGGCGTTTATTTCAGCCTTGACGAATTAAAAAATATAGAGGATCAATAAAATGAAACACACCCTGTTTTTTTCCTTTTTTGTACTCTTCCTGTTGCTTTTCAGCGCTTGTAGTCGGAGGGATTTCTATGAAAAAAACGACACCATTCCCAACGAAATTTGGAATATGGATTCAGCGCTTACTTATCAGTTTAAAATTACCGATTCGCTGCAATATTATGATATTTACATTAATGTGCGCAATAGCGTTGATTTTGAGACGCAGAATTTTTATATCTTCCTGACCACAATTTTTCCAAGCGGATATATTGGGAAAGATACGCTGGGCTGCATTTTGTGCGACAATTACGGTGTATGGAAAGGCAAGAGCAGTGGCCGCCTCAAAGACAACCGGTTTCTCTTCAAGTCCAAGGTTCGTTTCAATCAAAAGGGTCTCTACACCTTGAAAGTCTATCAGGCCATGCGCACCGAGAATTTGAAAGGCATTGCCAATTTTGGCATTTCACTCTGTTATCATGAACAAAACAAGCAGGGGAAACAGAAATAACGCAGAAATGTGTCAGAGTGGCAGCGGGACAAATTCGTTGCAGGTAATTAACGCTCCTATAGTTACGCCTAAAATGCCATGCGCATAAATATTTTGACCGGTAAAAAAGAGATTGGGAATTTTAGTTTTATGTGCTACCGTGCTTTGCAGCGGGAAATTTTTATTGTGCAAAATCCCATAGGTAGAGCCTTCGCAAGTGGCGGTATAGTCGCGATAAGTGAGAGGCGATGAGGTTTCAAAAGCCTCAATGTTATTGTGAATATTGGGAAATTTTTCTTCTAATCCGGCTAACATTCTATAGGCGATTTCTTGTTTAAATGCCTGATAATCAGCCCCTCTTTTTCCCGTGCTACTATCCTTCCACTTTGCTACATTTCGATAGTGCATGTTGCCAATGAGTACAGCGCTTTGGGCATATTCCGGTACGGCTTTATAGCATTGATGCATATAGAGGTAATTTTTCGGATAGTGTTGAATGTCGTACGGTTCTGCATTCCAAACATTCTCATTTTCATGATAATAGAAATTGGAATTAAGATAAGGCACGCGGTTTTCCTTAAATTTGATATAAACCGTAAAATTGGAAATGGTGTTAGATAGCCCTGCAATGCGCTCGCGATAGGCTTTGCGTATCAAATTGGTGTGAAGTTTCTGCAAAGTAGCTACCGGATGAATGTTGGAAATAATATTTTTGGCCTCCAGTATTCTGCCATCGGCAAGGCGTACTGCCGTAGCTTTTTCACTATCGCAAAGTATTTCGACAACCTCACTGCGGGTTAAAATTTCACCGCCAAAATCACAAATAGAATTTGCTAAAGAGTGTGCTATAGTGTCGCCGCCACCTGCAATGCGGTACGCGCCCTGCATGTACGAATTGTTGATAATAGCATGAATATAAGCCTGGCTTTGGTTTTTCTGGCCGCCATACAGCGGCCAGTTTGCAGCTAAAACATTCTGCAGCATAACATTGTTTGTAAAAGAAGCTACAAAGTCATTTACACTCGTCATGGCAGGATATGAGGTAAAGAAATCGGCATCATTAATGCGGCTTAAATTATAAATAGGAGAATTTTCGGCTATTTCTTTGATTTTCTGTACATAACGCTTAATTTCCGCATAATTTCCGGGAAAAGATTCGGCCAATTGTACCGCAAACTCCTCATAGCCGACTGCAAACTGATAACTTTTACCGCCAATGCAATAAGTGTCGTAAGCATTGCTATTGAGAGCACTCAATTCTATGTCTTTAAACAGATTAAAGTAGGTGAAAAGGCGATTCAAGAAAGCTCCTTCATTTAAACTGCCGATGTAGTGCACCCCTGTGTCGAATTTGACGCCAAAGCGTTTAAATGTTTGCAAGCAACCTCCAATTTGGCTGTTTTTTTCCACAATGGCCACTTTCAAACCTGCTTTGGACAGAATGTAGCCGCACTCCAAACCACCCAATCCGCTGCCGATGATTATCACATCATACATTATTCCCGCGAATTTTACTGATCATCAGGATCTTTTATTGGCTTAGGGCGGGTATTAAACTTATTCATGGTGCGCATTAAACCCAAAGTAACAAACGTTTTAATCATCAACACCGCTTTTTCGACAGCCGGATTGACAATTTTAACATATTCATCGTGTTCAAATTTTCCCAATACATATCCTGTTTGGCGTCCATGCACATAATTTCTTCCAATGCCGAAACGCAAGCGTGGAAAGTTGCCATGTCCCAAAAATTCAACAATATGGCTCAGGCCGTTATGCGAGCCTCCTCCTCCTTTGGGCTTCAGGCGCAGATCGCCCACAGGCAAGTCAATATCATCGGAAACCACCAACAGGCTATCCACAGAAATATTCTCCTGAGCAAGCCAGTAGCGCACAGCTATGCCACTCAAGTTCATGTAGGTAGTGGGCATGATAATGAAGAGCGGGTGTCCATTGCAGTCAACTTCGGCAACATAAGCATAATCAGTGGCGCGAAAAGTGCCTTTTAAAGATTTTGCTAAAGCGTGTACTACTTCAAAACCAATATTGTGGCGCGTACCGTTATATTTGGCTTCTGCATTGCCCAATCCTACAATTAAATATTTTCTGTCTTTTTTCATTATTTCGTTTTATTGTGTTGCTTATGTGGTAAAACTTAGATTTTGTTATACTGTTCGCGATAGGTTTCCGCCTCTTTCTTTTTGCCGCGCCGTTCCAGGCTTTGATAAAACTTTTTCATCATTTTCTTATAGGCGGCGCGTTCTCCGATGCCCTCATTTTTATAGATTTCAAAGAGTTGCTGCATCCCCTGTTCATCCATCTGGTCGGCATCAATCATTTTCAACATAATCTTTTCAGCAGATTTTATGTCCTGTTTTCTCAAATAGACATTGCAAGTGAGGTGATAAGCGGCTCTGAATTTAAAATTATCCTTGATAATCTGTTTACATACTTGCAAAGCGTCATCCAATTTATTTTGCATCAGATAATAATGGGCCAGGAAGAAATTTCCCGTTTCATACTTGGGCGACACTTTGATCAGCATGTCAATATAGGTTTTTGCCTTTTCCAGCTGTCCGGTTTGCAAACAGATTTCGCTGATATTGGCGAGGGAAGCTTCATTGGCAGGGTCTAATGCGATGGCTTTTTCCAAATACAGAATTGCGCTGTCGTTTTGATGTGCCTCTTTCGCTTTGAAGCCCAGCATGTCCGACTTATCGGTACGCTTCAAGATGATACAAACAGGCACACCGTCCACTTTAATAGTATGTACACAATTTTTGGGCGGGAAAAAGGCCTTGTTCGTAATTTGTTCCGGAGCCATTCCGGTAATCACAAAAATGGCATAATCCCAATCGTTGTTGCCCTTTTCGTACCAGCGCAAAAAGACATTCTGGAACCTGGCCGTATCGTTACGCAAGAAATAGCCCACCGAAGCCGGATGCCATGATGCCACTCTGATTTTGTCGCCGGTTTCCAAACCCGACTTTTCAGCATTTTTAATTACCCACTTCGTCGCTTCGCGAGTAGAGTGATAGTAATAGTCCATTTCATAATTGCCGTAAGCTTTTTTCATTCCACCGGCCAACTCATTGAAATATATATATTCGTAGGGATGGTTGCGGATAATATGCACCGCCGGCATAATCAACAGTAAAAAAGGTAAAGCAATGGCAACACAGTTCGCAACTTTTGGCTTGACGAACTCTATCAGTGCATTGAAGCCCAAGCCTGCGGCTACCACCATAGGGGGATAGGCAAACATGGCATGACGCCAGCCGCCATAGACGTTGGCATGTGTGTAAATCAGCCAGAACAGGGGAAAGAGAAAGACGAAGTAGAGGATAAGCGTAGAGAAGCGATTTTCGTTTTTCCAGCCTCCTACAAAAGGATAAAGCAGCCATCCGGCAATGGCAGCTATCGGAATGGAAATCAGGATATATTTGGGCGTGTAATACCATGGCAGGGAATCGGACCAGACCAAAGTGCCCTCAAAAAGCTGGCGGAGAGAGCTCTCGAATTCGGACATGGAGGCAAAAGTCTCTTTTACATGCGCCACAGGACTGACGAGGGCGTAGGGCCAGAGCAGAATCCCTAAAATATAGCCTCCCAGGGAGATGATGATTCCGTAATTCAACAGCTTAAGAAACAGTTTGGATACAGGGAGCGTGCTGCCCGGCTGTTTTCCTTTTTTTCTCAGGGAAATAATCCATTCCCTAATGAAAAAGAGTATGGCAAAAAGGCCGAAATAGGCAATTAAAAGGAGACCACCAACCCGAATGGCAAGTGCGCAGCCTATGCTTATGGCCAGCATAATCACAACCTTAAGCGGCGGTTTGGGAAGCGTCTGAAAAAAGCGGGTGATGTAATAGATCCCCATGACCATTACGGCTGCAAAAGGAACATCCTTAAGATTATTAAAGGAGTGCCCTAAATAGCGCGGGGATAAAAACAGCAGAAGCGAAGTGATGATGGCGGCCAGCCAGTTGCCACTGATTCTAAAGGCAAGCAATCCGGCAAACAGGATGCCCAGCCACCCGAAAAGAGAGTTTACGGAATGCCTTACGGATAGAATGTCATCTACATTAAATATAGATGCTATCAAGCAGGAGATATTATCGGGCAGCTGACCATATTTCATGATAAAGCCTTCGACTTGCCCTGCACCTGCTCCGACAAGGGCAGAGGTATCCTTTCCGAATGTTTTGTAAAAATTGATTACATTCTCGGCCTGCTTAAAGTGGAAATGTTCGTCGCCGCTCATGCCTGCGTCTTTCGACATGATGGGCAATGCTATAATCAGAGCAAGAGAAAGTACTGCAAAAATGGTGCGCTTGTAATCGGCTCTCAACCAATCCATAATTTTATTTTTCATTATGACGATTTAATTTATAATGTTTCTTAATTCTATGCATGTCAAAAATCTGGCGAATAAAATCCCTCTTTTTTAATTTTGAGCCATGCACATCTCTCCATGCCGTCAGAGGATATTCATAAACTTTTTTATACACCTCCTGTATGCCATACTGCTTAATGATTCTTGCGAACAACTCAATATCAAAAATCCAATTGGATATAAACGGCTCCTCAAAAATGAGTGCCGCTATGGATGTGCGAAAAACTTTTGCCCCGCACTGCGTGTCGTAAACCCTTAGTCCCTGCAGCACGCGCGATGCCACATTGGCAAATATTCTGCCCATAATTCCCCGCATAAATGTCCGTTCGATATTGCCGCCAAGTCGCAAAATTCTACTGCCTGCTACGGCATAGCAGGATTGCCTGTCTATCCATTCTATCATGGCATGTAAATCCTCCGGCGGCGTTGCCATATCGGCATCGTAGAAGGCAACAAAATCGGGACGGGCGCTTATGGCGTGTAAAATCCCCTGTCTTACGGCCTCTGCCTTGCCCGAATTTTTCGGCAAGCTTAAGACTTCTATCGACGAATGTTCCTTTGCAAAATCATTTAAAATACCAAGCGTGTTATCCTTGCTCCCATCATTCACAAACAGCAATGCATAATCCGGATGCTGCTCTGCAAATTCCTTGAACCGGGCAAACGGCAAGCGTTTCTCTTCATTGTAGCAGGGTATGATAATGGTTGTTTTCATAATTTATACTGTTTTATCTATGGAACATATCCATTATTTTCCAGGCTATCGGCATTCTTTTTGCCGTTTCTTTTAATTTGTGCCTTATTCCCTGGTATTTATGGAAGTTGTGATTATGATAGTCGAATATTTTTCTCAGCTTATCAACAAAACAGGCATTGTAGTATTTGCCGAAAAATTCCAATATCTCGAACTGTTCTGTCCTGCTTGGAAGATAGTACCACTTTATCGTTAACAGGTTAAAAAGAGCATATAAATTTTCCCTTGTACTTTCATTGATTCGTATAGCCCCAATGTTAGGAAAAGCACAGTTTGCCCATGCCGTTTTTTCATTAAAGTTTCCCTGCAGGATTTTATTGCCGACAATGGCACTCATCAGCAGATTATTGGTTACATGCCATTGAAACATTTTGCCAGCCGTATGCAGGCTCGTATCGTGAAAAACAACAATAGCATCATCTTTCAACCAGGGCAGCACCATCAAAAAATCCAAAATTTCTCCCGGATTGGTATGCATAGTGTCAATTAAGCAAAAATCTATGTCGCCACCGATTGCATCCATAAATTTCAGCGCCAACCCGCCGCTGAACAGTTTCCACTGCTCTTTCAAATGGGGATATTCATCTACAGCAAACCCTGTTTTCAGTTTTTTATTCTTGTACCACCAGGGTAAATAATCAATGGAATACAATGCCCCCCCCCCCCTATGCAGGGCATTTAGCATCACTACTGTAGAACCGCCGGAACTTACACCCAGCTCCAGCAATTTTTGGGGTTTATTTCGCAGAATCAATCCGTTTAAAAATTGCCGCTCTTCACCCGACATTTCAGAAAATTTCACGTATTCTCCTGTTCCGTCAAGTCTTTCCAGAACGGCATTTTCGCTACTTGTCGGGGTAAATATGTCAATGTTTCCCAATCCGTTAAGATTTTCCATTATAAACACTTTTTTATTTAACCATTTTATCTGCCGCCAGAAACCTGGCAAAAAACGACATTACACTATATTTTATTAGAGGCATAATATTTTTCACACTCTTTTTTTCAGACTTATGTACAATGATATTATAAAAAGGCGTTTTCTCTGCATATTGCCAGAAATATCGTCCGCGTTTTGAGATAAAAAAACTTTTCCATGGCTTATCCCAAACATAATGAATAATTTTGGGGTCATTATAAACCTTGCACTTGCCACAAATCACATTCCAGTTCATCGAAGCATACTGCACCTTATTCTGACAAAATATATTCAATAAGTCCTGGTCATTATATGGAAACTGTTTCTGCAAATAAAGCTTTATCATATCCTCAAACGTTACATTCCGTTTAAAAAGCTCAACATTAAAGACAAGTACGCCGGCGCTAAAGTAATCTCGTATATTGGTTAGTCCTATTTCCCTGGCATGTTGTCTAAGAATTGTCAGAGTACCGATATCTCTTACACATTTCAACATACGGTTTTCATCGGTATTATTCCAAAAATCAGCAATATTGGCTAAGCAAACCGTATCTACATCAATCCATAATACATACCTGTATTCGCTAAAAATATCGGGAATCAGCAAACGAAACAGCGTGTTAATAGTGTATTTGGCAATGCCTGCGGTTTTTATGGTATAATCTTTAAAGTAACCTGTAACATCAACATAGGCTATCGAAAAATTCTTATACGGCTCAATCTGTTCCTGCAATAGCTGCTTATAATCATCGGATAACGTTTGACACAGCACGTAAATTTTGAAAGCTTGACTGGCATCTGCATTTTCCATTATGGATTGAATGCTAACCGCCATGTAAGGGAAATAATTGTCGTCGGTAGCAAACACTACCGGAATAATATTACTTGTATTCTTCTTTAGCTCATCGGCCATAGTTTATAATGTCCCTGTAAAATATCTAATTTATTGTTGCTCGAAACAGGGTTGCAAAAATAAGAAAAAAAAATCAAATCAAAATACCCGTTCCCCATTATATTCCCGTGCAATATAAGTGGGGCGATTTTTGGTTTCGTGGAAGATACGGCCTAAATATTCGCCGATAATGCCGATAGAGATAAGCTGCACGCCCCCCAAAAAGAGAATAGTTACCATTATGGTGGGGTAGCCATGTACCGGCTCGCCATAAATCAATGTTTTCAAAAGCGTGATAATCATATAGACAAAGGCAAAAAACGATACTATAAAGCCAATAACGGCAGAGATTTTAAGCGGGACGACCGTAAAGGAGGTAATCCCTTCTACAGCTAAGCGAAACAGTTGCCTGACACTCCACGAAGAGCGGCCTGCCGCACGGTCTCGAGTTTCAAAAAGCACTTCATGTTTCCTGAATCCAATCCAGCTGAACATCCCCTTGGTATATCTCTCCTGCTCGCGCAGCTTTTTCAGCGTATTAATGCAGCAGCGGTCCAGCAGTCGAAAATCGCCCACATTTTGCAAAATCTCCATGCGCGCACTCTTCTGCAGGATTTTGTAGAAAGCGAGCGACAGTCGCTTGCGCAGCCAGTGCTCCCTGCCACGCGAAATCCGCTTGCCGTAAACATCGTCATAGCCCTGTTCCCACCACGACAGCATTTCAGGAATTACTTGCGGCGGGTGCTGCAAATCGGCATCCATCAGCACCATGCAATCGCCTGTAACATAGTCGAATCCTGCCAGCATTGCCCGCTCCTTGCCAAAATTGCGCGACAAATCCACATAGTTCACACGCGCATCGGCAAGCCTTAGCGCCTTAATTACGGCCAGGGTTTCATCCTTGCTGCCATCATTAATAAAGAGCACTTCCCACTGGTACTCCGATTGTGCAGTCATTATCGGCTGCAAAGCCGCATAGAGCAATGGAACGGCTGCTGCCTCATTGCAGCAGGGAACTACTATCGAGACTTTTTTCATAGTCAATTTGCTAATTTTTAATGCCTTGCAAAAATACAAATTATTTCCATACTGAAATCACATGTCAGATGCAAAAATTTCACGTATTTTTGCAAAGTCTAAAAAGGATATTATGCAAAAACCGTTAGCAGAACTATTGCGCCCCAAAAGCATGGAAGAGTACATGGGACAGAAGCACTTAATGGGTACCGGCGGCATTTTGCGTACTGCTATCGAAACCGACAATTTGCATTCCATGATTTTGTGGGGGCCACCGGGAGTGGGCAAAACCACGCTGGCGCTGCTGATTGCTAAAGCTACCGGCGCCGATTTTTTTATGCAGAGCGCCATCAATTCCGGCGTAAAAGATATCCGAGAAATTATTGAACAGGCAAAAAAGTCAGACAGGCAGGCCATCCTTTTTATTGATGAAATACACCGGTTCAGTAAATCGCAACAGGATTCGCTGTTGGGAGCGGTAGAGCAGGGCACTGTTACGCTTATCGGCGCTACAACCGAAAATCCCTCCTTTGAGGTGATTGCCCCGCTGCTCTCGCGCTGTCAAGTCTATATTTTGAAAAATCTGGAGACGGAAGAGCTCCGCCAAATTATATTGCACTGCATTCAGCATCTGCAACAGGCGCTGAACTGCACTGTTGCCCTGCAGGAAGATGAGGCGCTGCTGCGCATTTCGGGAGGCGATGCCCGCAAGCTGATTAATGCGATGGAACTGGTAACGGAAACGCTGCGAAACAGTGGCGCGCATGTTGTGATTACTAATGATGCGGTGCTGAAGATTATTCAGCAGAAACTGGTGATTTACGATAAGAAAGGGGAAAATCATTATGACATTATCTCGGCATTTATCAAATCCATTCGGGGCAGCGATCCCAATGCGGCAGTCTATTGGATGGCGCGAATGCTCAATGCCGGCGAGGATCCGCTGTTTATTGCCCGCCGCATGATTATTCTGGCTTCCGAAGATATTGGCAATGCCAATCCCAATGCACTGCTGCTGGCCAACAACTGCTTTCAGGCTGTGCACCATATCGGGATGCCCGAAGCACGCATTGTGCTTTCGCAAGCAGCCACCTATCTCGCCTCGTCGCCCAAAAGCAATGCCGCCTACATGGCCATAGAGGAGGCTTCGGCATGGGTGGCCAAAACCGGCGACCTGCCCGTGCCGCTGCACCTGCGCAATGCCCCTACCCGGCTGATGAAAGAGATTGGCTACGGCCACGACTACAAGTATGCCCACGCTTATGATAACAATTTTACGGAACAGGAGTTTTTGCCCTCCTCCATTAGCGGATTAAAACTGTATGATCCTCAAAATAACACGCGTGAAAACGAATTGCGCAAATATTTAAAATCCTGCTGGAAAGAGAAATATGGATATATCATTCTCTTTCTGGCCGGCCTCTTTTCGCTCTTCTTCCCAGTGTCGGCACAAGATATTCACTACTCGCAGTTTTATGCAGCGCCCCTGCAGCTCAACCCGGCGCTCACCGGCGCTTTCGATGGCTTTTTTCGCGCCTCGCTAAACCAAAAGACACAGTGGATGGCTGTTACCAAGCCCTACGTTACCTTTTCGGCGGCAGTGGATGCCCCCGTGTTCAAAAGCAACATGCGGCGCGTGCTGTTTGGTGCTGGAGTGAATTTCAGTACCGACTGCGCCGGAGACTCCAAGTACAGTTCGCATCAGGTCTCGTTAACGCTTTCGTTTACAAAGAGCCTGGATAGAAGAAATAGAAACAAGCTCGGCTTTGGCTTTTACGGCGGCTTGGTGCAGCGTACCGTCAACTATGCTGCACTCTACTTCGATGAGCAGTATGTAAATGGCTCTTTCAACTTCAATAATCCTGTTTCAGAGACTTTTGGTCGCGATAAGCTCTATTTTTTCGATTGCGGCATCGGCGCCTTTTACAGCTATGCCCCTTCAGAAAGATTCAGTTTGGCAACCGGCATAAGCGCTTCCCATCTCAACCTGCCCGATCAGTCTC
>JAISAD010000140.1 GCA_031266895.1 Bacteroidales bacterium | reverse complement strand
TGGCTACCGCAAGGTTGGCCTCTGTACAGTGCAGTCCCATTACATAAGTTTCCGTACCATGTGCCGTTTTACTTTCGGAGGCATTGCAATGGATAGAGATAAAAACGTCGGCATGATTGTTGTTAGCAATATGTGCACGCCGAAACAGCTCTACAAAAACATCGGTCTTGCGGGTAAAGATAACCTTTATATCCGAATTTTGCTCGCTAATCAACTTTCCGGCCTGCAATGCTACGGCCAGTGCCACAGTCTTTTCCTGTGATTTTTTGCCTAAACAGCCAGGGTCACGCCCGCCATGTCCAGCATCAATCACTATGGTCTTAATCTTATCTTTAAACTGAGCCAAAACGGCAACGTTAAAAAAAGCTAAGAAGAAGCACAATAATAAGCATTTTTTTATGTTCATATAATTCGAGACTTTTGCGTATTTTTGCTAAATTTTTTTTCACAAAAATAGTGCATTTAACGGAAATAACAACAGGGCTTGGAAAAAAAAACGATTAATTCTCATATAATCTCTTGCATAATGTTGTTTATTATATTGATAAACAGCATGTTGTTTCATATTGCAACAGCACAGCCGATTATAAAAACAGAAGCCGATACCACCTGTATATCCCCTTTAGATAGCCTGAATCATGAAAAGACAATCCTGAAAATTGATTCGATTTCGCAGGATAGCAGCCGAAATTTTACCAACCCGGCCAAAAAATTGTCCAAAAATGCCATTACAAATACGGTTACTTACAAATCGCTCGACTCTGCACAATTTGACATTCAAAATCGCGTGGCTTACCTTTATCACGAGGGAGAGGTGCATTACGAAACAATGGAATTGACCGCCGATTTCATAAGCATGGGGTTTAGCGATAACGAATTATATGCCAGTGGCATAGCTACTGAGCAGGGCAATATCAACGGCAGCCCTGCATTCTCTCAGGACGGCACATCCTATCGAGCGCAGGAAATCCGTTACAATTTTCATACTAAAAAAGGAAAAATAGCAAAAGTAATTACTTCAGAAGGAGAAGGTTATGTGCACGGAAAGGTGGTAAAAAAGATTGACGACAGTACGCTTTACATACAAAAGGGGAAATATACGACCTGCGATCTTGATGATCCCCACTTTGAAATCTCATTTAACAAAGGTAAATTTATCAAGGACGATAAAATTGTTACCGGCCCGGCCTACCTCAGCTTCGTGGGTGTGCCTACCGTGCTGGCTATTCCTTTCGGCTATTTCCCTATGGAAAAAGGCCGGCAGTCGGGTATCATAATGCCCACCTTTGGAGAATCGGCCATTTATGGCTTCTATTTCCAAAATTTCGGCTACTATTTCGGCATTAACGATAATATTGACCTGTTGCTGGGCGGCGATATTTACACGCGCGGCAGCTGGGCGGCGAAAGTCAAGTCGAATTACATTTGGCGCTATGTCTGCAGTGGCGCTGTTGAGCTGGAGTATGCCCAAAACTATAGCGGGGAACGGCTTACTCCTTCTCGAAAACGTACCGACGGCTACAAAATCTACTGGAAACACAGCCAGGATCCTAAATTTCATCCCACTACCCGCTTTAATGCTTTTATTAATGTGGTAAGCAGTTCGTATTCACTCTATAACAACACTTCGATTAATGACTATCTGTCTAATCAATACTCCTCGTCAGTCAATTTTTCTACCAGCGTCAACGGCATCTTTTTCATTGATGCTGCCATAACCTATTCGCAAAATACCTCTACTCATACCGTTGCCTTGTCATTGCCCGACCTTAACCTGTCTGTGGCGCAATTTTATCCATTCCGTAAAAAGAAAAAGATCGGCGCACTTAAGTGGTACGACAATATTTCTATGAAGTGGACTATGTCGTCGGCAGCAAAAGTGAATACGCTTGATACCCTGTTTAGTAAACCCAAAACATGGAAGGAGATGAATGTGGGCATGATGCACACCATTCCGATTACCATTCCCATTAAGATTGCGAAAGCGATAAACTGGAATACCACGCTTACGCTGACCGAAAAGTGGTATCTGCAAGGCTATGAGCGCCAATTTCACGACTCTTTAACTTCGACCAACAATCTTGTAGGATATATTACGGAGGATTTTAAGCGCAAATTCGGGGCATTACATGATCTCAGCCTCTCCTCCTCTATTACTACACGGGTCTATTTTACCTACCAGTCGAGAGAAACGCCAACGGCCCTGCGCCATGTTATGACCCCTACCCTCAATTTTACGTTTCGCCCCAATCTCAATAACAGAGCCTACTCCTCCTATTTCAACACCGTTATAGGGAGATACGAAACTTATTCCTATTACGATAACTCCATATATGGCACGTTTGGACGCAATATGCAGGCGCTTACCTCGTTTAGCCTTACCAATAATCTTGAAATCAAGGTCAAATCGAAACGGGATACGATTACCGGAACGAGAAAAATTGTGCTTATTGAAAATCTGACACTTAATGCCAGCTATGATTTTGCCGCCGATTCGCTCAATTGGCAAATGTTTACCATTTCGGGGAGAACCACCCTCTTTAAGCAGCTTTATGTAACTTTTGCCATTGGCTTCGATCCCTATTGCATCGGAACGGACGGGCGACGCATCCATGTTACCGAACTGAAACAGAATAAACGGCTTTTACGCTTTTCGAACAGCAATGTGAGCCTGGGGTTGAACTGGACTATAGACCAGTCGCTATTCGGTAAAAAGAAGAAGAAGAAAGAGGAGCCGTCAACAGAAGAAGTGCCGCAGGATCAGAGTACAATCTTTTCTCAAAACACATTAGGAATGCCTAATCGTCGTCCCGACTTTTCCTCGCCCTGGTCGGTTACGCTTAACTATACTTTCTCCTACAATATTGCCGACAATCTGAATTACTACCGCGACCATTTTCAATATCCCGATCAATACAGTGAGAATATCATACAGACGCTGAATGTCAGCGCTGATTTCAGTATTACTAAAAAATGGAAAATCGGCATAACTACCGGTTACGATTTCACCCAGAAGGATATATCATTCACCTCCATAGATATCTATCGCGACCTCCACTGCTGGGAGATGCGCTTTAACTGGATTCCCTTCGGCTATCGCAAGGGATGGAGCTTTACCATTAATGTAAAAGCTTCCGTGCTACAAGATTTGAAATACAATATGAAGCGTGATTTCAGGGATAATGTATTGTATTAGAAAAAGGGTTATGCTGCGGGCGCCTGTCAATTGCCGGGCACTGCTTACCGTACTGCCGGAGGCACCGGTGGCAATGTCGTGCAGGCCGTAAAGGTCGGATGAGAGCAGTTCACAGTATTTCAGTCCCTGCAGGACAAAATCCTTATTATGGTATTTTTCGGTTACTACCCGGTAAATTTGGTTACTGCACCACCATTTTTTGAATGAACTGATTAGTGGCCGTAGTTATCTTTATCACAAACAGCCCCTTACTCATGCCCGGAACTGTGATGACAGCCTGCGGCAATCCGGCTTGACTGTATGCCAGCTGACCTAAGGAGTTATAGATTTGAACAGTGGTAATTTCCCGGGGATCAAAATTCGTTTCAATGGTAAATGTGCCGTTATTGGGGTTGGGAGAAAGTGCTACAGTCGGTTCCATCTCTGTTTTTATGGCTTGTGGAGCAGGCGTTGTTTGAACTAACATTTTAACGGGTATCATTATACTGGTATCATTACCTGTTGAATCCAGAAAACTGTTTTGGATGGAATCACTTTGAATATTTCCCAATGCAAATGAAGGGGCATTGCACAATGCGGGATTAATAGCTGCAATTACATAACTGCCTTCTTTAAATACAGTACCCGGCTTTAGTACTATTTCATGGCCTGCGGTGAAGTTGGCCATCACTCCCGGTTCTACTATAAAATCGGGAGTATGGATAACGGGATCGGCATACGAACGTCCGCTGCTTTGTTGCGGTTCAATAACTAAATTGTGTTTGGCAAAAAAATCCTGATGATATACCACATCGCGATTGTAAAGCGAAAGATTGGGGCACTCCCGTTCCCACTGCGCTTTTACTGTTTCGGCATGGCCTTTATGCGGCAGGCCATCCATTCCATTCAGCGGTATCGCCATATTGGATACATTACCTGCATAGAAATTCATAATAATATTATATACATTTGGCGCGGTGGACAGATTATCAAAACGACTGAAAGGCATATAGGCCATAGAGCTCATTTTAAGCAGATTATGAGGCCACTCCGAATCGCTATTGCCGTTATGAAAAATTGGATTATCAGCTCCATTTACGGCGTTATTAAAGGTTCCGTCCCCATTATAAAGCAGTTTGGTAAACGTATTGCGAAAACGCACCATATCGGCAGTGGAAAATAACCCCAGGCAATTGTAATAATCTAAAACTAAAGAGAGGGTTAGAGCACCATGGCTCAAATCTTCGAAAAACTTGGTGTATTGTTCATAACTTTTTGTATTCAAGCATTCTCTGGCAACTCTCCAACCGCTGTGATACCACCAGTAGGCATTGGCAGAACTGTTGAGAATAAACACGGGATTA
>JAISAD010000133.1 GCA_031266895.1 Bacteroidales bacterium | reverse complement strand
TGCATATTAATTTGAAACTTACAATTTTGTTCTCAACTTTTAGTCTGAGAACTTGACTATTTAAAAATGCAAAAATACGACATAAATCTGCCAGAAATTGTCAGTCTTGAGATTTTTTTCCCCTCAATTGAATGTTTTGTATTATCACTTGCAATGATTTTTAGAAGGGATAAATGGTATGCGCCATGTTATTATTTTTTTCATTGTTTTGTAATTTTAAAAGTTATACCATTCTTCTAATTCAAAAAATTCATCCTCAAATTTTCCTTTGTTTAAAAAAAGTAATTTCAAAGAACTGTTTTTTCCTGATAATTGCAGTGTATCATTACTGATGTACAAGATATTATCAATATTTTCAAGTTCAGAAAGGTAATCAAGATACCAGTTTATATCCATAACATCTGTTATTTCATTAAAAGTAAAAAAAATACTGTTTTGATTTATTTGGTAAATCCCTTTATAAACATTCGCATCATGTCTGCCTTTAATTTGATTATCTTCATCAATTGTCAAGGTTATAGGATATACATCGTTTTCAGGTGATATGGTTACAACTCCATCATTGTCTTTTTGTATCAATATCCATGTATTATATAATTGAGTGTTCTTTTCAGATTTTATGTCACCCTTATTCGGTTTCTTGCACTCTGCCGCCATAAACGTAACTACAAGTAAAGTCAGCAGCAAGAACAGGCTGCTGCCCTGTACAATTGGCTTTTTCATAATGCAACCTCCTTTCCCCTTAAGGGTTAGACTTCTGTGCATTGCGGCGAAAATACTGCTGCCGCTTCTTCGGGTGATTTTAATCGGTTGTTTCATAGTGCATATTAATTTGAAACTTACAATTTTGTTCTCAACTTTTAGTCTGAGAACTTGACTGTTTAAAATCGCAAAAATACATAAAAAATCAAAACAAACAGCTTTGAAATAATAAAAAGCACACTGCTATAAATATGCTGCGCAAATCAGGACAAAAATTTGCATTTTGGCAAAATGCATATAAAAATTACACGCCAGCTATTTTGTCGTATTTTTGCAGTCAAATGCTCCGTTATGAAAATATTGGTTATTGAAGATGAATTTGTTTTGCTGAAAGCCATTGAAGCCTTTTTGCTTTCCGAAAATTTTCTGGTAGAAAAAGCCACCGACTATGTGTCCGGGGTTGAAAAGGTGCTCATGTACGATTACGACTGTATTTTACTCGATATTGCACTGCCCGGAGGTGATGGATTGAAAATTCTGGAACAGATGAAGTCCAAGGGCAAAAGCGGCAATATCATTATTATTTCAGCTAAAAATTCGCTTGAAGACAAAATTACCGGTCTTGATTTGGGGGCTGACGATTATCTCACTAAACCGTTTCACCTGGCCGAACTTTATGCCCGCATTAAGGCTGTGTTGCGGCGCAAACAGCACGATGGGAAGCAGGCCGTCAGTTTAGGAAATCTTACGATTGATTTTGTACAGCGGGAAGCTGCTGTTAACAGCAAGTCATTAAAACTCAACAGAAAAGAATTTGACATGCTCAATTTTCTAATCACCAATATCAACCGGCTCATTACTAAAGAGGCTTTGGCTGAACATGTTTGGGGCGATCATATTGATGCAGCTGACAATTTCGATTTTATATATGCTCAAGTAAAAAATCTGCGCAAGAAATTGAAGGAAAATTTTTCGGATGTACAACTCGAAAATGTGTATGGCGCAGGATATAAATTGTGTTATGAAACTCATTAATCATCTTTTAATACGCCTCTCTTTGGTTCTTATTCTGGTGCTGCTGCTCTGGTCGCTTATCTATTTTTTGCTGCAAATGAAAGAGATACACGATGGCAATGATGAAGGGCTGCTCAATTTGAAGCAGGAGTTTATTCTGAAAGCCAATCGAGATTCCAATTTTGTAATTACACTTCAAAAATACAATCCGCTAAATGTTATTATTGAGGAGATTCCATTTGAGGAGGCCGAACATTTTAAAGAGTTTTTCTCTACTGAAAGACTCTATTTTGAAACCGAACTGGAAGAGGAAGAAGTACGGATGCTTATTACCGCATTTTATTGCGAACCGAATGGAAGGCATTATAAATTAAAGTGTTTTACCTCTACAGTAGAGCAGAATGATTTAATCAAAAACATGCTCTATCTTCTAATTATGCTGTGGGTTATCCTGTCTGTTGTGTTTATTATTGTGGGAAAACGCATTATTCACCGTACCAACAAGCCTTTTTATGATTTATTGCATAAATTGCAGGCTTTTCGGCTGGACAGTGCCAAGATATTCGATTTTTCGGAAACTGCAATTCAGGAGTATCAACAATTAAATAATACTGTAAGGCATTTATTAGAACAAAATATAGGGGCTTTTGTGGAACAAAAAAATTTTATTGAGAATGCTTCGCATGAGTTGCAAACACCGGTGGCGATAGCCATTATGAAGCTGGAGACATTAATGAATGAAGGCTCGCTGACAGAGACGCAGATGCAGGAGTTGAGTACGGTTATTTCAGTATTGGAGCGCATGAAAAAGCTGAATAATAATTTGCTGCTCATCTCCAAAATTAAAAACAATCAATATTCCGATATGGAATCAGTGGATTTGAAAAGCCTTATGGAGGATGTGTTGGCCATTTATGAAGAGTTATTGCAGTATAAGGAAATTGAGGTAAAGGTAGAAACTTTTGAGATACCTGTCTGCCGGATGAATGCCGATTTGGCGCATATTATGCTTTCCAATCTTGTCAAAAATGCTATTGCACACAACCGGCAGGGCGGTGATATCGCCATTGCCTTTCGTGCAGGTTCACTGACTATTGCCAACAGCGGCGCTCCCCTGCCGCCCAATAAAAATATTTTCGACCGCTATGTGGCCAATGCACAAAGCAGCAAATCATCGGGCTTGGGACTTTCTATCGTAAAAACTATTGCCGACCTGTATCATATTGAGATAGGCTACTATTATAAAACAGGATGGCATGTTTTTGAAGTGAAAATAGAAAAATAAAAAAGCAAGTTATTCTTTTTGATTATTCCCAACTCTTTTCAGATTTGCGTTGTTTTTTTGCAGTCAAAAAAAGTAATCATATTTTAAAGTACAAAAGAGATGAGAGAATTTATCAAAAAATCTATGTTAAGCCTTGCGGCTGTGGCATTTTGCCTAATAGCTCAAGCACAAAACCCAATCATGTCCACAACCTATTCCGATGCGGAAATTGAGCAGATGATTAGCGCTTATCGCTCAAATCACTCCCAAGACTGTTTTCCGCCCAATACTTTGCAGCAAAAATTCATGCAAGATTTTCCCAACGCTTTCGATGTTGAATGGGAGATGTACAGCAATCTTTATGAAGTGGATTTTAATATTCAACATAAGGATTTTGAGGCATTTTACGATGCTAAGGGCAATTTGATTATGTATTCCCGTAAAATTTCACACTATGACTTGCCTGCTATTGTAAAAAATGCCGCTTCCAATCAGTATCCCAAATATAAATTTGAAGATGTAAAGAAAATTTTCAGAGGCTCGCAGGTTTTTTACAAAATAGAGATGGAATACGGTGATTCGGAAGTAAAATTAATCGTAAAAAACGATGGAGTGATCCAAAAGCAGTGGTTCGACTATTAATATAAGCAATATGCATAATCTTTTTAAAATCAAATCAGTATGAAAATCAGAGTTCAAATAATCTGTGCTGTCTTGCTGGCCGCACTGTTCTTCGGATGCGAGGATCGAATTGTTCCCAGTCAAAAATTGCCCGCAAAAAGCCAAACCTTCTTAAAGTCTCATTTTTCAGATGCCACTATTAATCAGGTTATCAAAGATAATGACGGCAGCTATACCGTATTTCTGGCCAATGGATTTCAGGTAGAATTTAAACGCAATGGCGAATGGGATGATGTGGATGGCAAAATGCAGCCCATACCGGAAAGCGTGCTCAATTTAATTCCTCAGAGTATTTATGCCTATATTGTTTCCTCCTTCTCACAAGTATTTATTAATGAAGTCAGTAAAGAATGGTATGGTTATGAAATAGGCTTGTCGAATGATTTGGATTTGGAATTTCGTAAAGACGGAACGCTGCGAAATCTGGATGATTAAAGTTGAAAACAGAAATAATTGTTATCTTTGCGCTCAAAAATTAACATATATGAACGAAAGTTTGCTAAAGGGCGCCAAGCATAATTTAATCAATGCATTGAGAGAGAAGAATATTGCGAATGAACAGGTATTGCAGGCGTTTGACAAGGTTGACAGGCATCTTTTCCTGCAGGAAACCTTTCTCTATAATGAGGCTTACCAAGACAAGGCGCTTCCGATTGGATGCGGACAAACTATTTCAGCACCTTCAACGGTGGCTTTTCAAACGCAACTGTTAGAAGTCAGTTCCACTGACCGCATTATGGAAATTGGCACGGGTTCGGGTTTTCAGGCAGCGATACTTTTCGCAATGGGCGCGCAGGTTTATACGATAGAGCGGCAGGCTGACCTTTTCCGGCAAACCAAATCTCTTTTTGAGCGGCTGCGCATCAATCCGGCCGTTTTTTACGGAGACGGCTTCAGAGGATTGCCGCAATTTGCCCCATTTGAGAAGATTATTGTCACTTGCGGAGCACCCCATATTCCCGAGAATTTACTGAAACAACTTAAAATCAATGGGATTATGGTAATTCCGGTTGGAGATAGCAGGCAAACGATGAAACGCATTGTTAAAACAGATGAAACTTCATATAAAGTAACCGATTTCGGGGATTTTAACTTTGTGCCGATGCTGCAAAGTACGGTTTATTTGAAATAAGAAAGGGACTGCTCATGGTCAACAGTCCCTTTCTTTGACAATATTATAATATTTTGTCTTATTGCACTACACGAAAATCCACACGTCTGTTTAAACTTCTGTAGCGTTCCGTGGTGTTGGGATAGGTGGGGCTCTTTTTTCCCATAGGGATATCTACCAGGCGGCGTGGACTGATGCCATGCGAGATCAGGTAGAGCCGGGCAATGTCAGCCCTTTTGAATGAGAGTTCGTCATTATGTCTATCTTTCCCCAAATCGCAAGTATGCCCCACCAGGGAAATTATCAAATCGGGATATTTTTTCATTAATTGCAGTTTGCGATCGAGCACTTCTATAGATTTTTGCTTCAAATCAAATTTATCCAAATCAAAATAGATGGATTCTTCCAAATCGTCTATAATTTCATTTATCCGATTTTTCGCTATCCTTAACTGTTCCGGATTATTGAGATCTTCTTCGGGAATATACCATTCCGGAACTCCTCCAACAGGGCTGGTGGCTACGCTTTTTGGCGAATAGGAATGGGGAGTTGCTTCACCCAGAAAATTGATAACGATGGTATCTTTTTTCAGATTGATAATAATCGTGTCTGGGCAACAGCCTTTTTTGACATTTTCATCTTCTTCCAATTCTTCGCGCTGTTTCAATCCTCCCAATTTTATTCTAATGCCTAGGTAGCCTTTTATGGCAAGGGGTGAAATGCGCGTACCTGTTTGATCGCCATTCAATACCCCCGAATAGCTTACCTTATCGGCTATATACTCACCCAATTGCTGTACATCGGTAGGAGCTATAAAAGGAGTATTGCTCTTTTTGATATTGGTTAATCCATAATCAGCCGTAACACCAAGTCGCAAATCAACCCGTCTGGAAAGGCCTATCAAGAAGCCCAATTCACCAGTCAAAGCCAAGCCAACTTTGAGCTGGTTTTTGCCCACCCACGCTCTGTTATCATTCAGACCGTAATTGTGCTGCAACAGGTCAACACTGTGAACGCCATCTCCCAAACTGAGATTCCATTCGGGATAGTAGGCCGAGACACGCACTGTTCCCGTATTTTTACCGTAACTGGAGGCGATCGGGATTTGAAATTTTACCCCTGCACCAAAATAGATGCCGTGCATTTCCTCTTTTCCGAATTTTTTTTGGAGCACTACCATAATAGGGATATCAATAAAAGAGGTCTTCTGTTTCTCTTCCCAATTGGTTAGATTGATATTAATATCACAAGAATGATGTTCATCATCGCGCTGGTTCTTAAACGTAAAAGTTTTATTGCCGTAAAAACTTTTCGTGTTGAACATATTGTACTCAACACCAAGCGAAAGCCCTACGTGGTAAGTAAAAAAATACTGCACGCCCAAGCCCCCGCCATAGCCAATTCCTGCACGAGATTCTCCGTTATTAAAGGTGTACAGATATTTTGTACTACCGATATTACCACCCAAAAAGATATAAAACCCTTTTTCCTGTGCAAAAGATGTTAAGGTGATAAAAAATGCTAAAAGTCCAAAAACGATTTTTTTCATAATATTGTCTTTTTTATTTTTATTCTTTTCTCCTGCGGCTCAGTCTGCCTCAGCGACAGACTGAGCTTTGAAGAATTATTGCTGCTGTTTTTTAAACATGCACACTAATTAACTATAATCTTTTCTATAAATATCCGGTGATCTAATGTACTGATACGCAACATATAGACTCCACAACTATTTACTTTCAACGGTAAACTTTGTATCGGAGTGTCCATATGGTCGGTCTGGATTAATCTACCTGACATATCATAGAATTCAAGCTTTGTACCTCTGGCATCTACTGAGCGCTCAAAGATACCGGAGAGGTCAATTACAATCTCGCCATCCGGCACGGTTGGGTTCGGATAAACCATAATGGCGCTCTTTGCCGATGCAAGATTAACTGTATAGGGACAACTCATTACAGTTGTACCATCAATATAGGTTACTTTTACGCTATAGGTACCATTTAGTCCGCCATTTTGGACATAAGACTGATAATTGCCATTAAATCCTATCGGCACACCATCTTTATACCATTGATAAGCTACATAGTTGTTATTTACATTCGATACAAAGATGACATCTTTCCATTTGGTAAGCAGCATAACCGGATTTCTCTGTACGGTAACCGTTTCACTGATCACGATACCACAAGTGCCAGATACTACCACATAGTAATTGCCATAACTGCTTGAGTCGGGATATTCAATCAGATAAACGGGATTGGTAGCTCCTGAAATCGGCGTGCCGTTTTTGAACCACTGATAGGTTAGCGAACCTCCGGTTGCTGTTACAGAGAGTGAAAATGCCGTTGTATCGCATATTGTTACAGATTGTGGCTGTTCCACAATAGTCGGCAACCCTACCCTATTGATGATGAAACGCATCGGGGTTACGTTCCAGCAGCCGTTAGCTGCCTGAACGGTCAGCGTGCCCGAATAGGCACCCACACCTAATGAAGCCGGTGCACTGATAATAATCTTATTTCCCGATAGCAGATGATGGGAAATATTGGTAAATCCGGCATAGATAGCGGCTTCGTCAAAGGTAATCGTATAGTAGAAAGTCATTCCCTGTTGTGCAGCAGACAAAGTGTATGGGATAACAATTTCGTTGCTGTTCATGCACAAATCTACACTTGGTGCTATGGAAATCTGCGGTACTGGCTGTACGGTAACAGTAACAGTTGCCTTGTTTGTACAATTGCCGAGTGCAAAAGATACTTCGTAAGTAACCCGAATAGCAGAGTCGGTATTATTGACTAACAATTCCTGAATATGCGCACCCTGTCCGCTGCTGGTAGCGCCATTATTGATTCCTGCAGTAGAAGCACGCGACCAGCTGATCATGGCATTGCTGTTGTTACAGGTAACGAAGTAATCAAATACTGATTCCGAACATAATTTGTCAATTTGTGCCGGACTGGTCATGCGTACCATCGGATTTACCATAATGGTGAAGCTTACACTGTTACCGTTACATATACCATTAAATGCCGTTACTTTGATATTGGCCGTAAGCGGTGTATATCCGGTATTAGCTGCTACGAATGACGGAATTTCATTAATCCCCGAAGTTACATTCAAGCCAATGTTATTGCCGGTTTGTGTCCATTGGTAGGTAATGCCGGATTCGTTGCCCAGCGAGATTACCGGAGTGGTTTCGCCATGGCAATATATAATATCGGATATCTGAGCCATTTGTGGTTTACGCATAACATTTACAATCAATCCCTTACCGGTTATTGCACCACATATTGAATTGAGTTGATACTGTAGGCGCTTACCGCTGTCGGCCATTGTAACCGGAGTTACAAACGGGTCGAATGCATAGTTATTAAGCAACCAGACACCCTCAATCGGCTGTGTGCCATTCCAATTGACAGTCGGGACATGTACCTGCAACAGATTGCCTTCGCATACGGGGTCAATGGCCAGTGTGTCGTTAATTTCCGGCACACCCGACACGAGCATTTTGGCGCTGACAGCGCTTACTACACAACCGGCATCTGTGGTATAGGTGTAGGTTGCTTGAACAGTGCCTGCGGAAATGCCGGTCAATTTACCGGTATTGGTATCTATCGTTGCGGCGCTGCCGGAAGAGACAGACCATTGACCTGTACCTGCTATATTATCAGGTGTAAGCGTAACCCTCAAAGTGTTGAGCGTAGTGTTGGCACAGAAGCTGCTCTCGCCGGTGATGGCTAATGTCGGAACCTTATTGACAATCAATTCAAAGGTTCGAGTTGCACTTGCACAACCCAAGCTATTAGTCATGACAAGAGTATAAGTGCCAGCCTGCGAAACGGCTTGCGGATTTCTTACCATACTGCCGCCATAAGAATAGATTATTGTATTGCTACCGATATTGCCTTGCAGCAAACTTACCAAATTATAAGTATTGCCGGCACAAATCGAATCGGAAGTTTTGGTAATATTGAATACCACTTCCGCTCTAACCGTAATTCTGCCTTGCTTGATAGCGCTTCGGCAACCGGCACTATTTTCGGCATATACATAGTAGAACATGGTAGAAGTAAGATTTTCCAAGTCAATATCCAATAATTCGGTTACAGCGTTAGCATCGCTGAAGAAACGCAGCGTATTGCCTGTCGAAGCTGCCAAATTACTCAACAGCAGCGAGCCTCCATGGCATACCACCGGATTAGTAACTGTTACATTGGGCAAACTGTTAATATGAACCGTTGCGGTTATCGGCGTTGCCGGCACACAGCCTGCGGAATCAATTACGGTTGCAAAAAGCGAACCGCTACTGCCTGCTCCCCATTTGAGAGTAATGGTGTTGTCGGTCGGGGTACCACCTGCCACTACATTGCCACCGGTGAAGCGCCAATAGTAAGTGTATGAACCTGACGGAAAGATGGTGTATTGAACGGTGTCACCGGCACAAACATCCACTTGAGGCAATACAAAGGTTGGCGTTACAACGGGTTTAATCGTAACAGTTGCAACGGTGCTTGTCGCCGAACATCCAGCTGCACTCGTGGCTATAACCTGTATAGTGCCCGTGCCCGCATTATTCCATGTAACGGTAGCCATATTGCCATTTGTGGTGTAAGAGGCCGCGGCACTAATTGTCCATTGATAGGTAGCCGCACCATTTTGAGCCGTATAGGTTATGGTACTTCCTCCACAAACTGTAGTAGCCGGATTAACCAAAGTAGCAACTGGTGCGGGTTCAACATTGAAATATTGCGGATTAGAGATGCCATGGCAGCCGTCTTTATCATAGCTTACCGTTAAAATACCTTGACCCGCATTGTTCCAAGTTATATTCACCGAACTATTGGTGTCGCTGCCATTGATTGTGCCGCCGGTAACTCTCCAGAGGTAGTTAGTGATATTGGCCGCCATTTCGGTATGGTAACTGTAAGTGCTGTTTTGACAAATCGCAGTGCTGGCTACGCCCTGAATGGTCGGCACAACATTATCACGCACATTCACCTTAACAGCCACTGCATCACTTTTACAATTGGCTACAGTAGCCTGGGCATAATAGGTATTTTGTTGCGGAATCAAAATTCTGTTTACCGGCAGGGTTAAATTAGCATCTGCATAGAATTTAATCGTAAAATTACTGCCAAGATGAATCGTATCTACGCCCTCTAACAGGTCAATAGCTGTATTTTGACAAACCTGTGCCAGCGGTTTTCCTATTAAGAGCGGTTTGGGTTTCACGGTAACAGTTACTAATGAAACTTGACTTTCGCAGTTGCCGGCCAAGGCATAGATGCGATAAATCGTTGTAGCGCTAGGCGTTACAGGATTAACAATAGCATTTCCGTTATTATCCGTAAATCTCAACGTGTAATTGGTTACAGGCACACTGTCAACAGTTACACCGAGTACCAGCGAGGTCAAATCAACCGATGCAAGCTCACAAACCTCGCTTTTGGGCGTTACGTTTATTATCGGTTTGCCGATAACATCTACAAATACTGACCGACGCGGACCCGTGCAGCCTGTGAGCAGATCTTCGGCTTCCACTTTGTAAGTTACATCTGTTGTAGCCGTAAATCTATCTGTGGTTTGTAAAGTATCATTCTGATAAACATTCAGTTTCTGACCTGCATGTACGGTAGCCAGCTCACTGAAGAGCGTCGTTACGCCCTCACAAACTGTCATTCCATTATTTACGTTAGTTAAAATCGGCAACGGTTTCACGGTAATTACTTTTTCGCCGTGTCCCTGACAGCCGGAAGTCGCTTCGTAATCGTAGGTAATAGTTACCGTACCTTCGCTCAATGCATGGACAGTAGCCGAATCACTGTTGAACGGAACGATTTCTGCTATCGTATTGTTGGAACTGCGCCATTGATAGGTGCCATTAGTTCCAGCAGGCAGTGCACTAATGATTTCAGCAGTGCCTGCACACAGTGTTGTACTATTAACGGTCAAGGCTACATATTGCTGCTGACCGATAACTACATGGACAAGCGAATCGGCGCTCATACAGTCAGAGACGGTATTAGATACCACTCTAACTCTGTAATAAGTCGAAGCAGCTGGAGTTACCACCGTAGTTGGCAGTGGAGTTGAAGCGTAGTTTTCGTACACTACAACACGGTAATTTTCAATATTAACATTTGTTACAAACGAAGCCAAATCAATAGCACCGTTTGCGCATGCCATTACTTCATTTTGTGTAAGATCGAATGTCGGTTCACTCACCACTCTCACAATTACCGGCTGACGGAAACCATTACAATGACCATACGTGTATATTGGCTCGATATAGAGCGTATCAGTAGCAGTAGCAATGAAACTTGCACCGACATCATTACCACCAACAACCGTATCGTAAACTCTATACATATCGCCATTCAGGATGTAGTCCACAAGGCTCGAAGTTTGCACTTCAGTGCCTGCGCAAACGGTTACATTTTTTTCCATAACAGTCGGCAATGGATATACGTTGTAAACATCCGATACCAATTCGCCATAGCAACCCTCGCTTGTTTCGTAATGGCAGGTTACATGGAACGTACCTACAGAATGAGCTGTAACTTCGCCGGTTTGAGCATTAATAGAGGCAACTGCACTATCGCTACTGAACCAGTTGCTCGCCAGCACAACAGTATTATGGAATGAGCCTACTCTAAATCGGTCGGTACCATTGATGCACAAATGTTCTCCGATAATATGAACATCCTGTGGATTGGGACGCAATTCCACAAATTGGGGCTGGCTTGCACATCTGTAATCATTCGTAATCACTCTAATTGAATACACATGAGGATGGTTTTCCGTAAGAATTGCAAACGGATTTAAAGTTTCGTTCTCGCCGTATAAGGCGTAATAAACGGTGGCATTTGCCGGTATGGCCGAAGTAATAGCCGTGCGCAAATCGTAAGCATTGCCCAGGCATACAGAGTCAAGCGGTCTTACCGTCAAAACGGGTATGTCTATCACCGTTATTACTGCCGGTACACGCAGGCCTACGCATGTAGCGGTTGTTGATATGGGCTCTACATAATAAGTTTTCGTATTATTGGCTATTATACTGCCTGTTAATTCGTTGCCACCTGTAGAATCACTCCATACCTTATAGTTGTCTCCATTCAATATTTGATTTACCAAAGCGTTTGCCGCTACTTCCGTACCGGCGCATACCGTTAAATTGTTGGTTATAACAGTTGGTAACGAATTTACTCGATATACTGCTGAAGTAACCTCGCCGGTACAGCCTGCTACGGTCGTATAGTGAGCGGTTACGGTAAATGTGCCTGTAGAATGAGCCGCAACTTCGCCTGTAGCCGCATTTACAGAAGCCACAAGACTATCGCTACTGTACCACAAAGCAGGCAAGACTTGCATTGTTGCTCCATTATAAGCTCGCATTTCAAATTTATGCGAACTGTTAATACAGAGATCGGTTCCTATAATATGAATATCTTTCAAATCATTGACAATCAATGTAAATTCGGCGCTATTACTATAACATGCACCATTTTGCAAAGTAATGGTGTATAATCCCCCTTGCGTAATATGTTCAGGGTCTGCTACTATAATGCCACCTTTCTTATAAATCACATTATAACCGCTTGGAATAACCGGCAATAATGAAGTTAAATCATAGCTGCCTTCACTGCAAAGCGTATCGCTGCTTCTGATTAATGCCAGTACAACATCGGGAAGAACCGTTACGCTAACATATACAGGCAGCGATTCACAACCGCTGGCACTGATGGATATTAACCGATAGGTTCTGTCTGATGTCAAGGTATCGAATGAAGTGGTGATTTCTGCACCGGTTACGTCGTCATATACCTTGAGCGTTGAGCCCGTGTGGCTTATCGCCAGGTCTCTCGGAATACGTACCGTTCCTCCTGCGCACAGCGTAAAGTCGGGCTTAGACGTAACACTCGGCAACGACTCTATTACAAAATTCTTTGTTAACGTGTTGCTGCAGGAATT
>JAISAD010000129.1 GCA_031266895.1 Bacteroidales bacterium | reverse complement strand
TGCATATTAATTTGAAACTTACAATTTTGTTCTCAACTTTTAGTCTGAGAACTTGACTATTTAAAAATGCAAAAATACGACATAAATCTGCCAGAAATTGTCAGTCTTGAGATTTTTTTTCCCTCAATTGAATGTTTTTTATTGTCTTTGTATAGTTTCTTCATAGTAATTAAAATGTAAAAGTTAAACTTGTCTGATTTGAAAATGTAAAATCAAATGAATAATAATCAAAAATATCCTTTTTGATTATTACAGAATAATTTTGGCCGTTAATTAAATTATTCAACAAGAACTCTACACTACGACCGCAAAGACAGTTGCATTGATTCCCATCTTCTGATTGTGATAAAATAACAGTAATTATTGTTTCTACAGATACATCGTGTCGGATTTCGCTTGCACAACAACTAAAAAGCGTGTTTGTTGTCCAAATTTTCAATGTATTATCGTCTATAGTCTCTGCATAAATGGTATCAGAAGATGATTTTTGTGCGACTGCATCCTGACTTAATAATACCTTACATTCTGAAAATTTAAAATCGGATAGTTTTACTTCATTAGTATGTTTCGGTTTCTCGCAACTTGCCGCCGCAAATAATATTAAAGCGATACACAGTATTACTCCTGTGCCCCTTTTGCAGACTCTTTGAGCCTTTACAAAAAGGAAGTTTTTGAATGAGTTTATTTTTCTTGATTTTGTACTAACAATAAATAATTTGTACATTTTCATAACTACAACATTTTAAAGATTAAGTAGTAGTTTTTTTCTTCTCTTTGATAGAAAAATTTAAGTTTAGCATTCTCACTGTCATGTTCATAACTAGTAATAAAACATAGGATATTAGTAAACAAATATCCATCTCCCATTTCACAAACTTCTGTTCCTATTCCTAAATATGGAGGCATATTTAAATTAAGCAAAAAAATATTTGTTGTAGATTTTCCTGATGCTGTGGTATCAGTATCAAACTCCAATGTATAGCATTGCTCACAATCAACAGGTTCAAGTACTTGCATTTCACCTGTCTGCACATTAACTATACCTTCCAGTTTCCATTGAGTGCCTTGTAATTGGATAGACTGTGGTGGATTATCTACAGGTTTCTTGCACTCTGCCGCCATAAACGTAACTACAAGTAAAGTCAGCAGTAATAACAGGCTGCTGCTCCGTACAATTAGCTTTTTCATAATGCGACCTCCTTTTCTGTTAAGGGTTAGACTTTTGTGCATTGCGGCGAAAATACTGCTGCCGCTTCCCGACTGTGCAATTGGTTGTTTCATAGTTTTATTTTTTAAGAAACCTGCAATTTTGTGCTCAACTTAAGGTCTGAGCATTTAACCGTTTAAAATCGCAAAAATACATAAAAAATCAAAACAAACAGCTTTGAAATAATAAAAAGCACACTGCTATAAATATGTTGCGCAAATCAGGGCAAAAATTTCCTGACTTCGACACTCGGTGTGAAACCTTCCTGCACTGCTGCGACTAAAATTAAGGTGACCGAAGGAAATAATCAGTTTATTGTTCTCACTGCGTCGCTGCCGTAAATTGTTGCAGAAAACGCACATCGTTTTCAAAATAGAGGCGGATGTCGCTGGTTTTATATTTTAACATGGCCATCCGCTCAATGCCCAGTCCGAAAGCATAGCCGGTGTAACGCTGATTGTCAATGCCGCAGTTTTCGAGCACATTGGGGTCAACCATGCCGCAGCCCAAAATTTCAACCCAGCCGGTATGCTTACAGAGGCTGCATCCTTTACCACCGCAAATATTGCACGAAATATCCATTTCGGCCGAAGGCTCGGTAAACGGGAAAAACGAGGGGCGAAGCCGTATCTTAGTCTCCGCGCCAAACATCTGTTGGGAGAAATAGAGCAGCGTCTGTTTCATTTCGGCGAAAGATACATTTTCGGCGATGTAAAGTCCTTCAACCTGATGAAAAATACAGTGGGCGCGCGAGGTTATAGCCTCGTTGCGGAACACCCTGCCCGGACAAACCACGCGGATAGGCGGCTTTTGGGTTTCCATTGTACGCACTTGCAACGAAGAGGTGTGCGTGCGCAATACTACATCAGGGTGCACATCCACGAAAAAAGTGTCTTGCATATCCCGTGCGGGATGCTCTTCAGCAAAATTGAGGGCTGAAAAGACGTGCCAGTCATCGTCAATATCAGGACCGCTTACCGTAGAGAAGCCAATCCGTTCAAAAATATCAATAACCTCGTTCATCACGATAGAGATGGGATGCATGGAGCCGAGTGTAAGGCTCTCTGCAGGTCGGGTCAGGTCAATGCCACCGCCCTGCACATCAAGTGCCGCATCTTCTATGCAGACTTTGTGCTCCTCAAAAACTTGCAATGCCAGCTGCTTCAGTTCATTAACCTGCTGACCGAAATTTTTCCGCTCTTCGGGCGCTACACTTTTTATGGCACCCAAAAGTCCCTGCAATTCACTTTTTTTACTTAAAAACTGCAAGCGAAATGCTTCCAGTTGCACCGCATCACTTAATTGAAATTGAGTAATTTCCCGCCTTATTCTATCTATATCTCTCATCTATAATCCGCTTATAAAAAACGAAAAAGAGGCTATTCCTCTATAATTTTCATCTCTATAACTGTAATATTATTTTTCGGGCGATCATTGCGGTCTTTTTCCTGTGCTGCAATTTTATCTACAACTTCCATCCCTTTTACCACTTCACCAAACACGGTATAGCTGCCGTCGAGGAACGGTGCGCCTCCCACAGTAGTATAGGTACTGGTCTGTTCGGGAGTGAACACAGTGCCATACTGGCGGCTAATCATGGTCAACTCTTCGCTGGTAAAAGTTCGGCCATCTACAATGTAAAATTGCGAACCGGAAGAGGCTTTAGCCGGATTCACATTGTCGCCCTGACGTGCGGCTGCCAATGCCCCTTTCTTATGGTAGCACGAAGCTACAAATTCGGCGGGAACCGTATAGTTGGGGCCACCATTACCAAGCATTTGACCGGGGGCTGCCGTTTTGGATTCGGGATCGCCACCCTGAATCATAAACTCTTTAATAATACGGTGAAACAGCGTGCCGTCAGAATATTTTTCGTTCACCAGCTTAATAAAGTTGTCCCGATGTTGCGGCGTTTCATTGTAAAGGGCGATTTGAATATCACCCAGCGATGTTTTGATAAGTACTTTTGTCATTTTTTCCGGTTGTTTGTTTTCGTTTTGTGTTTCCGTTTGCATTTTATTCTCCGCCTTTTTTTCTTTTTCAACCCCCGGCTGACTGTGCGAGCAACCGTTGAAAAACATTAAGGAAAGGGTAATGGCAAACAATTGGTTTTTGGTCATCTGATTCATTTTTTTATATTAAATTATCTACTATTAACAGGCTGCAAAAATACATGAATTTTCTGATCTTCTACCGTTTCACGATTTTTCCGTTATACACCGCTCCATTTGCCGTAATATGATACATATAGATCCCTGAAGCCAAATGCTGCATATCAACAATGAGCAGCCAAAAAATTTGTTGCCACTGTGCGAGCCGTGTTCACATCAATCGGTTTTGCGAACATATTAGCCGTGAAGGCTAATGCAAATAAAAAAGAGAAAATTCGTTTCATTTGTTTTATTATTAGCATACTTAATATTTATTTCAGATTTAAATTTATCAAATTTCACAACAGGAATTGCACATTACACTTTTCCATATGTCGTCTCATTATTTAATATACAATAAATCAGTATTTTACAATATAATTAATTGAGTATCAAATAATGGCACAAAAATATGAAAATTTTTGATATAAGCAACTCTACACTGGCAACAGTAGCGGCATTGCCAAATTGCGAGAATTTGTGCATGGTGAAAATGAACCTTGTGCTGATTAAAGTGAAACATGCGGTTGCGTGAAAGAAGAGATAAGGAAGTAAGGAAAATAGAAATTATTTTGTACTTTTGCGCCAAATTTAATTTATTCACAGTATGAAAAATTATATATTGCTCATGGCGCTTACGGTTGCCTTTATTTGTCCCCGCTTATCGGCTGCGGAAGTAAAAACAAATGTGCCGTTACTCGTTGAAAATTATCAAGAAGTGTTGAAAAAAGAGAAGAAGAAACGCGAAAAGAAACAGAAAGACAGTATTCGGCGCGGCTGGACATTTGGCATTTTGCCCAGCATATCTTACGATGCTGACCTGGGTTTTCAGTATGGAGCGCTCTCCAACATCTATTATTTCGGAGATGGGTCGCACTACCCTGATTACCTGCATTCGCTTTATTTTGAAGCCTCATACACTACAAAACGGTTCGGGACTTTTCGCTTTCAATATGATTCCAAGTATCTTATCCCCAGACATCGATTTACGGTTGATATATCCTACCTGCCTAACGCCATGTGCGACTTTCTGGGTTTTAACGGTTATCAGTCGGTCTATCAGCCTTCATGGAGCAGTAAAGAACAGCCGGCAGACTATATTTCACGCGCTTATTACAAGCATCGCCGCGATTTATTGCGTGTAGCGGCCGATATTCAAGGCAATATTTCACGCGCCTGGAAGTGGAATGCAGGCATCGGACTGCTGGGCTATTGGGCAGGATCGGTAAACATTGATATGATTAATAAAGGAAAAAAAACAGAGGATTTGCTGCCGAAAGTTGATGGCCTGTACGAAAAATACAGGCAATGGAACCTGATTTCGCCCGATGAGGCTAAGGGCGGCTGGCATCCCTATGTACGAGCCGGCATCACCTACGATACCCGCAACCGCCAGCAAAATCCTTCTAAAGGCATTTATGCCGATGTCTTTTTGACCTACACGGCTGCTTTCGGCAAGCAGAATGAGTTTAACAGCCTGCGCTTTAATGCCAATTTCAGACACTATATTCCTATTTATAAGGATTATGTATCGTTTGCCTATCGGGTAGCAGTGCAACTCACCACCGCAGGGCAGTCGCCCTACTACATGAACAGCTATTGGAACACGCTCTTTATTCAACGGGTACTCTATGAAGGATTGGGAGGAGGGAATACTCTGCGTGGCGTGCTTCTTAACCGTGTGGTATCCAATGGATTTGGATTTGCCAATATGGAATTTCGCTTTAAACTGGTCAAATTTGCCATTAAAAAAGAGCAGTTTTATATCGGATTAAATCCCTTCTTTGATTTAGGCATGGTGCTGCAGCCTTACCGCATTGATAAAAATGAGTTGGAAGCCAATATCACCGCCAACGATCCCGCTTTCGACCTGCAAACCCTTAACCAATACTTCAATTTCGACAATCCGCAAATTTACCGCCCTCACCTGTCGGCGGGCATCGGCCTGAAAGTGGCTATGAACGACAACTTTGTGCTCTCTGTTGACTGGGCTATGCCATTTGACAAGCGCGATAATGCAGGATGGGCTAATTTTTATGTGAAGATTGGGTATATGTTTTGATAAAAACAGTATTTTCTTCATAAAAGAGAAGCATAAAATTTTATGGGGTTTTCTTATAGGAGGTATCCTTTTATATCTCGGAGGGATTTTATGGCATGCTCTTTCTACCATTGTTGGGTCGCCTGAGCCTGTAATACCGCAGAAAAGATTATGGCAAATGTTTCATGCCTTACCCTTAGTCGGGGTTTTGCTCTTAGTGGGTTTACAACCCATTTTAGAAGAGTTTGCTTTCCGATTTTGGGCTACCGGTAAAAAGTATGCCCGTTACATTTCTCTTTCAGGAATGACCGCCTTTAGTATCCTTGCTCTCCCTAACTGTTATTGGGTGGCTGCTATTACGGCCATACTCTTTTTCTACCTTTTCTTTGTACTTAAAAATCAAAAAGTGCAGCTCATTGTTGCCACAGTTGCCAGCAGTTTACTGTTTGGTCTGGTACATATCGGAAACGAGGGAACTGTTTCCATAAAAATTGCGACTACCGTACAGATTACAGGCATGGGATTAATATTGTTGTTCACCGTTTTGCGTTTCCGTTTTATCTGGGCTGTTGTGCTGCATATTCTCAATAATCTGTTAATAACGCTTATTCATTTGCTGCTTCCATCTACCGCAATTACCTTTTCCAATACGGATTACCAGGCCACATTAACGCCTCTCACCCTGTTTTCACCAAGTGATAACAATCCTAAATTTCAGGAAGACACTATTTGCTTAAATAATTATCTGGCTGATATGGCAGCAAGTATCGCACGCTCACGCGGGAATACTCCCGATCACTATTCCGCCATATCAAACAATTTAAGAAAATATAATTTGCAGGTTTACGCAAAACCGGGGCAGACTATTGACAGAGAAGATCTTTTGCGCAGGTTATTGGAAATTACCCCTTTAAAAACCGACACTGTAGAGAGGCTGGCTCATATTGTGCATGTGGCAGACAGCCTGAAACTGGCACAGACAGCAGGCAATTCAGGTATAGGAATTACAAGTGTAATAAATCGTTTTAGAGATAAATACAACATTTTCTTGATTGTTGAAGACAATTCTTTGCATTACAAATATTTTCCTGACATGGAGAATCTCTGGGAAATCCAAAACTGCGAAGAAGCCAAACTGTATTTAGAAAATTACGGCTTGGCCATTAAAGAAAATGAGTTCCGCCCTATAAAACAAATATATTTTATTGAAAATTGAATAATTAGATGTAGTATTAAGCACCTTCAGATAATTACGAAATTTCCTTGAAAACAAAAAAACCGCATGTATAGATATTTTACTTTATGATCTTGCCAATTTTTGATAACAAGCATACTTTATATCACAATCTACAGATTTATATATATGCAATTTTTTTGTATTTTTGCCACCTTTAAACGTTTTAAATAAAGCAAATGGCAATAGAACTATCAGAACAGGAAGTTATCAGAAGAAAAAAGCTGGAAGATTTTATCCAGCTGGGCATTAATCCCTATCCGGCCGACTTGTACGAGGTAAATGCTACCTCGACAGAAATTTTGGAAAAATATCCGAAAGACAATACCCTTTTTCAAGAGGTAAGCTTGGCGGGGCGCATTATGAGTCAGCGCATTATGGGTGCTGTATCGTTTTATGTGCTTCAAGATGCCACCGGTCGCATACAGATTTACACGAAACGGGACGAAATTTGTCCGAATGAGGATAAAACGCTCTATAACAGCGTATTTAAAAAGCTGGATATCGGCGATATTATCGGGGTGAAAGGTTTCGTTTTTACCACGCAAATGGGCGAAATCAGTATCCATGTCAAGGAATTTACCCTGCTGAGCAAATCTATACGACCGCTGCCTGTTGTGAAAGAGAAAGACGGGGAACAGTTTGATGCGTTTCAGAACCCCGAACAGCGCTACCGCCAGCGCTATCTTGACCTGATTGTGAATCCTCAAATCAAGGATACTTTTATAAAGCGTACCGTGCTGGTTAATACGATGCGTAACTTCCTCAATAACAAGGGTTATTTGGAGGTGGAAACTCCGATCTTGCAACCGTTGTATGGCGGAGCGGCAGCCCGTCCCTTTAAAACCCACCACAACACGCTGGATATGACGCTCTATTTGCGTATTGCTAATGAGTTGTATCTTAAGAGGCTAATAGTAGGCGGCTTCGATGGCGTGTATGAATTTTCCAAAGATTTCAGAAATGAGGGGATGGACAGGTTTCATAATCCCGAATTTACCCAAATGGAGCTGTATGTGGCCTATAAGGATTATGAATGGATGATGAATCTGGTGGAAGAGATGGTGGAAGCCGTAGCTTTGGCACTGCATGGAACTACACAGGTACAAGTAGGCGAGCATACTATAGATTTTAAGCGGCCATGGAAACGATATACTATGTATGAGGCCATTCAACACTTTACCGGCACTGATATTGCCAGTATGGACGAAACTGCTCTGGCCGCATTTGCTAAAAAAGCGGGCGTGGAGGTGGATAGCAGCATGGGCAAAGGGAAACTGATTGACGAAATTTTCGGCGAGACTTGCGAAAGCCACCTTATTCAACCTACCTTTATATATGATTATCCATTGGAAACATCGCCGCTCACCAAGAAACACCGCTCCAAAGCGGGACTTACCGAGCGTTTCGAGGCCGTTTGCAACGGAAAGGAGATTTGTAACGCCTATTCGGAGCTGAACGACCCTATTGACCAGCGCCGCCGCTTTGAAG
>JAISAD010000047.1 GCA_031266895.1 Bacteroidales bacterium | reverse complement strand
GCCTGCATGTTGTTTTTCAGAGCCAGTTCTTTGCACTGTTCCAAAGTAAGAACGTTTTGTGGAAAGATAAAATTGGCAGTAAAACAAAGTATTATGATAATTGCAAAATATTTCATCTCTCAATTTTTAATTCGTAATTGATACTTTTATTTTATCGTGTTTTTTATACGCCAGCCAGTAAACCACCGGCAGTACGGTAACAATTAGCGTCATCGTTATCAGCGTGCCGAAGAATATTATTGTCGCCATGGGCGCCCACATTGGACTTTGGCTGATAATCATCGGCAAAACACCCATGGCGGCAACGGCAGAGGTGAGGAAAATGGGACGCATACGGCGTTTTCCTCCGCCAAAAGCGGCTTGTTTGACATTTTCGTTTTTCTTAAAGCGAAGGTACTCTATGTAGTCAAACATGATTATGCCGTTGCGAACAATTATGCCGACCAGCCCGATTATTCCCAGAACGGCAAAGGCATTGAAATCAATGTTCGTTATCCAAACGCCAAACGCCGCTCCAAACACGCACAACGCCGCCGAAGACATTACAATGACCGCCAGTTTCAATTTACGAAAATGGAATACAAGAATAAAAAACATAATAGTAAACGCGATAATCATTCCAAATATCAATGGGACAAATACCTCCTTGTCCTGCTCGCTGTTGCCCCCGTATTCAAGCGTCATTCCCTCGGGCAACTGTGGAAGAAGTACGCCGTCTGTATAGTCGAAAATTTTATTTAAAACCTTATTCACGTTTTCGCCTCGTTTTATATCGGCAAAAACTGAAATTGTCCGTATTCCGCTACGGTGCGTGATTGCGCCTTCGTTCCATTCAGACGAAATTTCAGCGATTTGCCGTAAAGGTACCGACGAGCCGAGCAAGCCCGAAACCTGCACGTTTTCCAAATCGGAAACAGTATGTCCTTCAATCGGGGGATTTCCATCTTCGGGGGAATGTCGGATTGCTTTTTGCGGCTCAATATAAACAGGTACGGAGTAACTGCCTTCCCACACGTCGCTGATTTTCATTCCTGTTAATCCTGATGAAATGCCGGCCGAAACCAGCGCTTTGTTAATTCCCAAACGCGCAGTTTCTTCGGGGCTAAGTTCTATTTTTGCGCTCTGCACAGGCGTTTCAAAACTTGTGCGTACCCATAAACACTCGTCCAAGCCACGCAAATATGTTTCAATCTTTTCCGCCTCTGTTTTCAGGTCGCTGATATTGTCGCTCGCCAAACGAATTTCGAGCGGCGCATCGGTAGTTTGAAAGTCAAGCTGCTTGAAATGCACGTAGGCTTCAGGAAAATAGAAAGCGTATTTGTTGGTATATTCGTCAAGTAATTTCTCTGTTGCTCTGTTTGATACGGTGTTTACAATAAACTGCGCGTATGCTTTCGAGGGAACGTGAGGCGCATATACAATATGAAATCGGGGCGAACTTGTGCCCATGAAAGCCGAAACGGATTTTACGCGACTGTCTTTTCGCAGTATATTTTCCATGCTGTCGGCAATGGCGGCGGTTTTGGCAAGCGGACTGCCGTTTGGCAGGTAGATTTCAACGGCAAACTGGTCGCGCTCGGCAACCGGCATCATTCGTATGGGTACGGAAAGGAACATAAACACGCCTGCAATAATGCTTGCCAAAGCAATTAACAGGGTTGTTTTCGGAAATGCAAAAGTCTTAGCCAACACTTTTTCGTAAGCCGACTGAACGGTATCGAGAAATGAACGGCGTTTTTTTGCCGGCGAAACGGTCGATTTATGCAATCCTCTTTTTATAAAAAAATACTGTATTATCGGAATGACAAGCACGCCTACCAGCAGCGACGAAAAAAGCGCGATGCAGATAGTCCAGGGGAAATGCCGTATCATATCTCGCATATTGCCTGTGCTGGTAAATAAAATTGGAATAAAGGTGATGCTGATAGCCAGCGTTGCCGACAGGATTGATTTAAAATATTCCTGAACGCTTTGAATGGTGGCGTTCCAGCGGGAAATGCCTGCATCGAGCTTGTCAATATAATTATCAACCACCACAATTGTATCATCAACGATTATTCCCAAAACAGCCATTAAAGCAGCCAGCGTAACGAAATTAAGCGGAATGCCCACTGCGTGCATTACTACAAAAGTTATGGTGATGGTTATGGGAATAGACATTGCCGATACTGTCGCTACGCGAAACGGCAACAAAATGATAATCACAAGCACGACAGCGAAAATGGCAATCAGCAATTCGCGTAAAAATGTAGTGATGGAATGGCTGACTATTTCGGGTTGGTCGGCAATTCGGTTGATGTTCACGCTTTCGGGCAACTCGTTTTTGAATTGAGTCAAAACCTGATTTACTTCTTTGCCAAAGGTAATGATGTTGGCTTTCGGATTAACTTCTATTGACAGCAGTACGCATTTTCGGGCGTTGTGGGTAATGTAGCTATCGGGCGTCGGGTATTCGCGCACCACGTTTCCAATGTCCTTTACACGAACTACATCGCCCTGCGGAGTAGAAAAAATGATTTGGCTGGCAATTTCCTGTTCGGTGCGGAATGTTTCGGCAATATGTATTGGCGTAAGGCTTTGGCTGTTTTCCAGCGATCCGCCTGCTGTAGTAAATCCCTGTGCAAACAGATTGGTGGTAAGAGTTTTTGCGCCGACGCCGTAAGCCGACAGTTTTTCGTTATCGACATAGATTGTAATCTGCTCTTTCTGCGATCCGTAACGGCGCACGTTTGCCACATCCGGTACAGCGCGCAGGCGGTCTTCGAGCGCATCGCAATAGTTGTCAATCTCGCGAGAGGTTTTGTCGTCCGATTCCATTGCTACCAGAATGGCAGACACGTCGCCAAAATTATCATTAACCGCCACCGCCAGCACGCCCGATGGAAGCGTGGATTTAAACGACGCAAGTCCGTGCTTGATTTTTGACCAGACAATGTTGTTATCTTTTACATCGTCAGCCAAATCAACGAAAATGTAAACTATTCCGTCTTCGGTTTTCGAGGCGGTAGTTTTGCGTTTTATTTCCGGAAAAGTAAAAAGATAGCGTTCAAGCGGTTTGGTAAGCTGCTCTTCCACCTGCGCGGAGTTCGCGCCGGGGTACACGCCTACCACAAGCCCTTTACGGATAGTATATTCGGGCATTTCCTGCTTTGGCATTTCGACAAGCGAATAAATTCCGCCCGCAAAAAGTACTGCTACCAGCAAAATAATAATTTGCCGGTTTTTCATTGCCCATTCAATAATTCTGTTATTTTTTTGCATTGTTGGAGCTACTTTTAGTTGTTGCCGATTGAAATTTTCATGCCTTCGCTTACTTTCTGAAAGCCCTCTATAATCAGGCGATCGCCTGCCGACAATCCTTCGGCTATGGCGATTCCGTTGTCGGTCAGGTTGCCTGTTTTTACAAAGCGGCGTTTGGCAACACCGCCTTCTGCAAGCCAGACGTAGCGTCTGCCGGCTGCCGAAATTTGCACGGCGCGGTTGGGCACGACAATAACCTCCGTATTGCTGTTGCCTGCAAGCGTAACTTTGCAAACCATTCCGGGCATTATTTGCAATTGCGGGTTGCTGATTCCGATTTTTGCCTCGTAGGTGTGCGACGTTGCACTGGCTGAGACGCCTTTCATTTCTACTTTACCCGAAAAGGCGGCGTTGTCAAGCGCGGCAATCGTAACCTGCGCTACTTGTCCCTCTGCAATGCCGCCTATTTCGTTTTCGGGGACGGGAATTTTTACAAAAAGCTTATCTACTGAAACGAGCTTAAACGCCGCCTGCGAAGGAATTATACTACCACCCGCCTCAACGCTCCGCTCTGCAATTACGCCGTCGCGAGGAGCGTAGAGTTTGCAATCGTCTAAATTTTTCTTTGCAATAGCTGCCATTGATTTTGCTTGCTGCAAACCGGTTTCCACTTCCACAAACTTAATATCGGGCAAACTACCGTTGCTATGAACTTTCGTAAGACGGTCGTAAGCATCCTGTGCCTGACGAAGTTTTGCAAGCGACGCCTGATATGAATTTTCAGATGTAGCCGCATTGAGTGTGGCGAGCAGTTGTCCTTTGCGTACCCGCTGCCCCTCCTGCACAAAAACCTCCTCCACCGTTCCCATTAGCGAAAACGCAAGCGAAACGGTAGCCGATTCTTCCACCGTGCCTACATAATTTTTACTACCAGCCGTCTGCTCGGCGGCAACTTCCATGACTTTCACAGGTATGGTTTTTTCCTGCGTTTGCGTCCCCTGCTTTTCCGAACAGGCAGAAAACACGCAGAGCAATAATGTCAACGCGCTGAATTTGCCGTACACCTTTATATTCATCTTTATATTTCTTTTAGTTTTTAATTGAATTTACTCTTTTCCAATGTTGCGAGCTGCCAAAAAGTGAAATGCCAAGGAACCCGCGCACAGTAATTTCGCTTTCACTTTTCGAGGTAATAGCGCCTTTAAAGGTTTTGTCAAGATGCGGGGCGAAAATGCTGCCCTTATAGGTATTGTCTTCTTGACGGACAAAATTTTTCAAAATAGTTACTCCAACGCTTTTTTGCGCCTTTTCCGTCTGTTCTTTTACCCAAATCACCTTGCCGAAAAATTCGCTGTTGCGTTCGTAAATCTCCACTTTCGATTCTCCGTTTTCGGTCAGCCAAATACCTGTAATGTTTTGTCCTTTAACCAAAAATGTACAGGGAAAAGCAAGCGCTCCCACAAGTAGCAGCGGCAGAAAAACACGCTTAATTTCATTCCATTTATTCATATAAAACATGGTTTAATTTTAGAATGCAAAAGTACTGCTCCCGACCATATCCGGCAAGGTCAATTTTGCTGCAATATTGGACTGAATGGCTGCAATATAATTTTGATTCGGCAAAAAAAGGATAATAGTTGGAATAAAAGGCGGAAAAGCGGTATCTTTGCAGACGGAAAAAATACAGTAATATGGAAAGAAAAGTAACATCATTATCGTGGCAAACAGACTTAATTAAGCAGGAAAGCAGCGCAAACATTGGCGACGACATTCTTCTATTCGACAAGTTTTCAAGTGTGAATGCTTTCATTTTTAACTATCCTTTCAAATTTGATATGCTATTTATTGTGGTTTGCACCAAAGGAAAAGGAAGCGGCACTATTGGTTTTCGTCCTTACGATTTAACGGCGCCGTTTCTGATTGTTGTTCGTCCCAATGAAATCTTGCATTATGAATATCTAAGCGAGGATTTTGCGGGTTATTGTCTTGTGCTTTCAAATCGTTTCGCGCCTGAATTGCTGCCGTTTATCGACAAGCAAGCTGCTCTTGCGGCAGCCATTTCGGAAAATCCGTGCGCACAACTCGACCTCGAAAGTATGTCGTTTGTGAAGAAATTCTTTCTTATCCTCAAAAAGATAATGGAAAAGACCGACAATCCTTATCGTTTGGAAATGGTAAAGCACCTAACTATGCTGGTTTTTTATATGTCGTATCCGTTCTTTCAGAAACGCATTGACGCAACAAAACAAACTCGGCAAGGGCTTTTGATAAAACAGTTTACCGACCTCGTGCGCGAAAACTATCGCCACGAACGCGAAACGGCGTTTTATGCCGATAAGCTAAACCTTACATCTAAATACCTGTCGCAAGTAATCAAGTCAACCACCGGCAAGTCCGCTTCCGACTGGATTGACAATTTTGTGATACTCGAAGCAAAAGCCCTTCTAAAATCCACCAATATGACCATTCAACAAATTAGCGACGACCTGAATTTCCCTTCGCAATCGTTTTTCGGAAAATACTTTAAACGTATAGTAGGCGTATCTCCAAAAATGTATCGGGAAAGGGATTAGGCAGTTTTTCATTTGCCATTTCCCCCCAATATCATCAAATCTTCTTTCTCGTAGTTATGGTTTCCAAACTGTTTCTTTTTATAATTCCAGCATTTCACGCAATTTTCCCGACTTAATGTCGGATTGTCCGCAAAAAAGTCTCTCGTGTATTGATTGTATTCGAACTGCTTTCCTATCGTAGTTTTTTTTCCGGATTTTTTATCTGACAGTATTTGATTATAGGCTTCTATCGCGTCTTTGTAAGTCTTTTTGTCTTTGTTTTCTTCCATCCAGTTAATGAATTGCACGTTGAATTTGAATTTATCACCAATTGTTTTCTTGAAAAATGCCCTGTGGATTTCATTATTGCTGTAATGCGCGTCAATTATTTTTTCCGGCGAAGGTTCAAAATCATTCTTTTTATTTTTCGCTTTAACCCTGTTTATCGGTTTATTTTCAATGTAATTACAGATATATCCCAGTAAATCTGCTTTAGAGCCGGTTGTCGGTAAATGATGTGCTTTACATAATTTTATCAGGTCTTCCTTCAAATAATATTTGCCGCATAATTCTTCTTTTGTCTTTGGTAAATCCATGATTTCGTTAGATTTTTTTATAGCGTGTTTGTTGCAATAAATATCTTTCGTTTCTTCATTATTTTATATTTTTGAACTCCGGTTTGTTCCCCTTTCGTTCGCTATGGTTACTTTCTCGTACTTCTTAACCCATGATTTATGATCCATAGTGTTTCTTTTGTTGGATTCTCCTTTTTCCATTCATTTATTATTTCATTTGCTTTTTCGGGATATTCCTTATAAAGGTCGTTTAAATTATTCCCCACGCTTTTTTGTACGAATTTTGATTTGTCATTCTTTAAATTTGTCAGTATCCTTTTGTAAGTTTCAAACTCGGATATTGCCGCATACAATTTTTTCGACCATGGTAAACTAATTCTTACTCCTTCGCTCGCCAGCCTTCTTACATGAACACTTTCGTCTTTGCTCCATTCTAGCATTGTTTTTATGGTTTCTTCCGTTTTATGTTCCAATAATGGTCTTATGGCATATTCTCCCGTAAATCTTTTCGTTAACTCTTTTATAAATTTCAATGAAACCGTTACATTTTCTATCCCATGTCTTTCAACATATCTTCCAACAGGCCATAGCCACCAGCCTTCTGAAAACATTCCGGTTTCCTGCTTTAGTTCATTACCCAATATATTTTCAAATAGTTTGATGTTTTGTTCAAAGTCGTTTGGTAAATACAATTCAAATGCATCGGCAAAAACATCCATTCGTCTCGAAAATTCCTTATCAGATACATTTTTCTCGATATAATCTCTAAATTGCATGCCCTTAAAATCAGGGAATATTGTTTCTATTTTATTCGCTAATAACTTGGCACAATCGCCGTTATAATAATCCTTTACTTTCATAAACCATGTATTATATTCTACTATTTTCTACTCTTTCACCTCGACCGAATCTCTGTTTACGAGTATTGCCTGCTTGTTAGTGCAGGTGTGCGACGTCTTTGAAAAACATTGAGTTCGCTTTTACTCCAGATTCAAGTGGCGCGTAAGGTTAATGTCCACCTTCTTTTCGCCCCATATACTTTTCATAATTTTTAAAGCTTCGGCAGTAGTCAGTTTATCGGTCTGTTCGAGCATTCGTTGAATAAAAATACACTGTTTGAGGTCGGCATCTCCACGCACAATGGCATCGGCCAAGGCTTTACAGGTTTGATAACCGCAAATGCGGCAATCCACCTGAGGCAGTTCAGCATTCAATTCAAAAGCCTGTTTCATCTTGCGCATGGCTATCGCCATATTGTCATCTAATTTATCAATAGAGCGGGGTTGTATTTCGCCGCGTACTTGCATGTTTTGGGTCAGATAGTCCACATAATCAAGCAATTCATTATCTTTGTGCGAAACGGCATTGCTGCAATTTTTGGCTCGGTTGCGCTGTCTTTCGGCAATCAGGAAGCGATTGGCTGCACAGAGAATGCCGCCGGCACAACTCTCATCGCAGGCGCGCAATTCCAAAAAATCTATGCCCTCAAGTTCTTCATTTTCCAATTTTTCCAAAAAATCGGATACATTATGCACTTCGTCAACGGCCAAGTTGCGTCCCTGTTCGAGCAGGCTGATTTCGCCACCGGTAAGCGCCCATAAAAGGCTGTTTTTCGGCAATCGGTGAAAATCATCTTCCTGATTGCTCAGCTTATACTCACCCTGCTTAATTACACGCAATACCTTGTTATAGAAATAGTTCATATTTATAACTCCGGTAATGGGCGACATCTCTTCTCCCACGGGACTTTTAATAGCAGCAATTTTTGCAGCGCAGGGTGCTACATAAAAAATACCGATATCCTGTTCACTATATCCTTTTTCGGTCAAGCTTTTTTTGATGTACAGTGCCGTCAAGTCAAGGGGCGGCTTGATAAGAAATAAATTGTTGATTAGAGAGGGAAATTTTACTTGTATCAAACGTACGATAGCCGGACAAAAAGTAGATATAATAGGCTGCTTTCCATGATTTTCCGTTACATTTTTCGTAATGATCTGCTTAATCACTTCTACGCTTTTCTCCACTTCAAAAATGTATTTGAAGCCCAGGTTATAGATAGCCGACAATATGGCCCGCTGATTAATGCGCTCGTGAAACTGTGCGCTGAAGAGCGATGGAACCAGCAGTACCGGACATTTATAATTGTATATGGTTTGAAAATCGTCCTGTTCAATATAGATGGCATTTACCGGACAGATGAGAAAACAGCGGCCACAGTCAATACAGCGATTCGGATCTAAAATGGGTCGGCCTTTATCCACATGGATAGCCCCCGTCGGACAAACACCCGTGCAATGCGAACAGCCGATACAGAGATCGTATTTGAATTGCAAAGCATGATGAAAATTTTCGACAGGTGTGTTCATTTGGAAAAATAGTTAGTAATTTCTACCGTAGTGCCTTTGCCTACTTCCGAATTGACGGTGAGCACATCGGCATTCGATTTCATATTAGGCAGTCCCATTCCTGCGCCGAATCCCATTTCGCGTACTTTAGATGAGGCGGTAGAGTAACCTTTTTGCATAGCTTGATCAATGTTGGGAATGCCCGGCCCTTTATCTTCCAATTTCAGGTGGATACGGTTTTCGTCAATATCTACCGTAATCGTGCCGGAATAGGCGTGTGCCACAATATTTACTTCGGCTTCGTAAAGGGCTACTACCGTATGCTTTATAATATCCGATGCTACTCCAAGCTGCTTCATCATCTTTTTTACTTCGCTTGAAGAAGAGCCTGCATTGGTAAAATCACCACCTTCAACATTATAGACAAATTTCATAATCTGCTATTTTAAAGGATTAATAAACAGGTTTTAAGCCTGCTCCGAAGAGGAGTCCGGCAGCACGATAGAGTGAATATTTGGTGCGTATCAGCAAAATATCGTTTTCACTGGCCAATGCTTTCATCTCCTCTGCAACCTCTTTGCCGCGTACAAAAAGAATATGCTTGATGTCTGACATTTCGCAAGTGCGGATGGTTTGCAGGTTGGTCAATCCTGTAATCAGCATCATAGTTTCATGATTGCGTACAGTCAGCACATCGCTCATCAAGTCGGAAGCTAAAGCGCAATTTATGGATTCCGGAGCAATTGTTATTTCGTTAATTAACTCTCCTTCAACTAATTCTAAAACTTTTTCTACGGTCATATTCTATATTATTCTGATAATTCTCTCCAATTCCATTTATCAAACACTTTGCCGCTGCGTATCTGAATTACGCCCGGATTGGCACGCACGGCATCGCGCACGGCAAATGGCCCTTTAATCGGATCTATGGGATTGATGTAAATCGGAATAGTAAAATTATGCTCTTTTATAAAAGCAGTCACATCGTTTTCAGGCGAGTTGGTAACGGCTACCACTGTAGCAGTGGCATCCAGGCCTGTTGCCCATCGTTTTATTCGCTTAACACCCTCTTTGTCGGTTTCATAGAGGTCGTACATAAACACGATGTAAACATTATGCGTGCTGGCTTCGTTAATCAACTCAAAAGCGTGATCGTAGCCGGAGCTGTCAATCATGTTAAAGCCAGCAATTTCAGGATGATAGGCAGGGACAATAATGCTGTCGCGTCTCTCCACAAACGTGAATTTTTCATAGAAATCGGACTGACTGTCCGTAATGGAGCTTAATTCTTCAGCAGTTAAAACTTTAAAGTTTGTACTGTCTGTTATTTCTCTGTAAATGAATAGAATATCTTTTTTTGCCGGTTTTTCTATAAAAGTTTTGGCTACATTTTCTCCTTTTTTCCAATCACCAAAATCGATGATGGGCAGGTGTTGGTAGCAGTAAAATTGCAGGAGCGATACAAGTAATACGCCCAATGCGGCAAAACACCATTGGCCTAAGACAGTGAGGCGAATATCGGGTATTTTATTTCTTTTAATAAAAACGATAATAGTAGGGATAATAATGAGTACATTTTTGAGGAAAGTATGTAAATTGCTCATAACTATGGCTTTTCCGAAGCATCCACAATCTTTTACCACACCAAAATTGTAGCCGTGATGGGTTTCCAAATGTTCGGCCAATGCCAACCAGGCAGTGAGCAAGAAAAAAAATACCATAAAAAGCAGGTAGAAAGCGGTGGTAAGCTTCACTCTAATTCTGAAAAGCAGCATAAAGCCGAGCACAAACTCCGCAGTAATGGGGAGTATGGCAAAAAAGAGTGAAAAAGGCTGCATAAAGCCCATTTTAAACGAGAAAAAATAGTCGCTGATAGTGTGCGAAAAGGCAATAGGATCAACGGCTTTTACAAAACCGGAAAAAAGGAAAACGGCTGCCAATAATATGCGGATTACTTTCAGCCATACAGGTTCTTGGTTGTTTTTCATACAAGTTAGACGGTTATTTGTTAGACAAAAAATTACGTTGCAAAAGTAATAAAAATTTTTTATTGAGCAATAATCGGTATCAGCGAAGTGGCATTAAACGGCTAATTGTACGCATCTTGTGTATTCTTTTTACAGAAGAAATATGTTATGCTATATTTGTTCTATATTTTGTTTCCATTAAAACAACGCACGCTTTAAGCGTGATATAAACAAAAACTTAGTATTTTTGCACTGTTGTTTTCGGTTTATGCGCAACGGTGCAAAGCCATACCACAAGAGAATGCCTTCCGAAAAAAGGAGAATTGTTAAACACTAATAGCGACTTCTGTATGAAAAAATTCTTAATATCCATAAGTACCATAGTGTTATTGGGGTGCAATTCCTCATCAAATAAAAATGATTTTAAGTCAGATAATGATTATTATCAATATGTCAAAGAATATCGGAAAACAGAAATTGACAGCATTATTCTACACCATAGATTATACGATTATTTTTGCATGAAATATCCGACCTAATTTATTGTTAAGCAAATAAATTAATCTTTATTAAGGGGCATTTTCACTAAATGCCCTTATTTAAATATAGAAAGGTGGGGGAGATAGCTACTTTAATTGAATAAGAATAAGAGCAAACACTGCGTAGTTGATCATGTCGTAGTAATTGGCGTCTATGCCTTCGGATACAATAGTATTGCCTGCCCTGTCTTCAATCTGTTTCACGCGCAAAATTTTCATCAGTATAATATCTACCAGCGAACTGATACGCATATTGCGCCATACTTCGTTGTAGTCATGGTTTTTGTCCATCATTAACTGTTTAGCTTCAGCGATGCAGCATTTAAATTTTTCAATAATTTCATCTACATTCATCAGCTCTTCCATCGCATTCACAGCACCTAATTCCAACTGTATCAGAGCCATGACAGAATAGTTGACAATGCCCATAAATTCGGGAATAACACCCTCATTTACTTTAGATTCACCCTTTTCCTGAATGTTGCGGATGCGTTGCGCCTTGATATAAATCTGATCGGTGAGCGAAGGAGCGCGCAGAATACGCCATGCGGCGCCATAGTCGATGGCTTTCTTTGAAAAGAGATCGAGGCATTGCGCCGTAATGGTATCAAACTGTTCGGATGTGTTATGCATAACTATTTTTTAATGAGTTTCTTTACTGTAATTTGCTGTTTATCGCCCGTAATCTTAACGAAATAAAGACCGCTGGCCAAATCCGATATGTTAATTTCGTTTTCGTTTCCGCGCAGTTTTCCGCTATGTTTCAATATTCGGCCGCTGGCATCAAGCAATTCCCATTGATGGACAGGCATGTTTTCTGTTGAGAGGGTAACGGTTGAAACGGCCGGATTGGGGTAGAGTTTGATTTCGTAACCCGGCAAAGCAGCAATGTGCATAGCTGGAAAATCTGTTACTAAATCTTCAGGCGCCAGAATATGGCCTGCCAGAATAACGATATTGTCAATCCATGCGCAATCGTTGCCGTAGCTGTTGCTGTAGTTTTTTTCATAGGTAAATTTTAAGGTGTGCATGCCGGCAGGCAGGGAAAATGAAACCACTTCCCACTCTACTTCACCCGACAAGGCTTCTTTCTGCTGGTTATCAACATGGAAATAAAAGAAATCGCAGTTGATTTCGGATGATACTTTTCGAGCATAAGAGATTTCGCCGGCTGCCTCAAGCGTAATGTTAAATTGCAGTGTGGAGCTTAGGCTGTCTCTCAAATTGGGGTATGAACGGGCAGCGGCATTCCCTTCGTACACTTCCGCAGCAATAATTTTCCACGGATAGTTTCCATTTGTCCAATTGTAAGTGCTGAAATTCTGATTTTCAAATGTTTCTATGGATTGTCCTACCTGTATTTTAAAGGTATCTATTGTTTCATAGGGCCATTTTCTTATTTTATAGTAGAGCGGAATTATGGTGCCTTTTGCCACACTGTTGTCAATGTGAATAATAAACTGTGTATGCAATTCATCTCCGGCGGCAACCGACAGATTGTCTAATAAGGGATCATAAACAGTTGCTTTTGAATAATGGGTAACCATAGCGGCATATATTTCATCGGCAGCAGCATGTCCAATATTTTTGTTATTGACTGTAATAATTGCATCTTCGCCCGGTTCAATAATGCCATTAGCATTCCCCAAATCGTTTATGGAAAAGAGTTCGGTAGCAAATTTAGGCGCTTTCAGTGCCAAGCTTGTAACTCGTGAGGTAGCCTGGCCATCAAAGTAAACCGTCATTTTGATGTGAGCCAGCTCTCCATTGGCAGGCCAGGAGGCAATTTTTACCTGAAAAGGCTGAGTGATTAATTCGCCGGCAGCGGCCATTGTTCCTACAAAAAGCGTATCGTTCAATACTGTAAGCAGTGGTGACAGCGAAGTAACTTTTACCGATACCGAATTGGCATTGGCTACGCCCAGATTTTTCAGCGTGGCCACAAGTTCGGTGGTGCTGTTATATTGGATTCCCGAACTGTCGGTGCAACTCATTACGGAAGCCATCACATAAGAACCTGCAGAATTTATTACGTTGACAGGGGTAAACGATATAATATGATTCTGAGCTGATGCAGCCAATTCGTAAATGCCGGGGAGCAATGATCCAAAAGTTAAGGTAACATCGCCCTCTTCATTGGTAAAACCTGCCGCATGCAGGGTTGTGCCGCTGTTGCCGGTGAGAGCTATGTATGCGTATGGTACAGCATGTACATCCAATGTAGTGTCGCCGGTAAGCAGAGTTGTATTTACGCTTACAACAAGAGGCTGGGGCTGGGAAAGGTAGGTCATTACGGAGGGATCGCCCATGAGATGGTAAACTTCCCAATAATAGTTTTTCAGGGTTGAAGTGGAGGCCTGCACGGCCATATTTCCGGCAGAAATAATAGCGCCGTTGGTAGCAATCCAATCGCTGTATGGCTCGTTATGAGTGTGAAACAGTCGGTCGTACGCCCCCAGGCAGGTGGCATCGTAGGCAGGATGTTCACTAAAAACGCTGTGTGCGCCCACTGACCACATATAATCTTCCTCCCAGTAGGTGTCATCCGAGCCGCCGATATAGCCTACTGCGCCTTTGTTGGGTATGCGCAGCAGCTTTTCGGCAAAGCATTCGGATATGTCAAATCTGCTTGACTGGCAGCAATTGCCAATCATCAGGCCATACTTGTGCTGGTTTTGCATATTTGAAATTTGCGAAATGTTAAATTGAGGATTAGCCCAGCCGGCACTGCTGCAATGCGCAGAATAGTTGGCAAAGCCCACTCCCTGTCCGATTTTATCGCGAATGGCAGCTGCCTGACTACTGCAATTATACTGATAATAGTGCACATTGGCATAGCCCTGCGCCGTATTCATGTAGTTGCTGCTCAAGTAATTCATCTGCCCGTTGATCTTTTTCTGCATGTCATTTAATCCGCCGCCTGCCGTACCGGCTACCAAAACAGCGCTGTTCAAATAGGCGGTTGAGGGCATTGTATATTGTTCATACATCAGCGTTTTCTCAATTTGAGGGGTCAGTTGTGATATATTTTGCGCCGAAAACCGGCCGTAGTAACAGTCGGGAAGATTATCGCCCTCTGTCCAGCACATGTAAGGCAGATCTGAAGCATGACCCGTTCCGTTATTAAAGGCCGGAATTTGTTCCACATCGCCCACCAGCAGCACAAATGTGGGGGCAGGATTTTCGGGCGTGGCATTATCATAGTGTGCCTTGATGAAGTTTTTAATGCTGGTACTGGTTGTGCCTGTGCCGAAATCGTCAGTGTAGGCTGTCTCCACGAGAAATCCCTTTCGTTTTTTCCATGCTATAAAATTATCCAGCTGCCCGCGAAACATAGAGTGCGCTACAATCAAATATTTAATGGGAGCAGCAGCAATCGTATTTTTTTGTAACGGCTCAATCGCATTAATAAGCTGATTTCGAGCGCTTAAGAAAATGCCATTGTTATGCAGCGATTTCATTTGATAGGTAGCCGGAATATTGGCTTTATGGTACTGTACTTCAAATTGAACCGTCTCGTAAACTCTAATTTTTTGCGTAACCGGATTATATGTAATCGGTGAAAAATAGAGAGCTGCTATATTCACGTTGCGCTTAATGCCTGCTTTTTCGATATGTCCCAGGGGCATGGGACTGTAAAACTGATTGGTATTGTAAACAGATTCGTCTTTAATTAGTTTAACAGGCCCTTCGTACGATTTGGAATAGGAGGGCTGCGCCGGAAAAATAGGATAGAGAATACCCAGCTCGGCGGCATCATATTCACGATAATTTGACAGGGGATTGACGGTGAGTATTAAATCATCGCATATCGGAATTTCTATAAGTTTTACTAAAACAGGCAATTCCGGTTTCCCGATTTCGGTAGAGTTGCTGTAATTTTCGCCTGCAATGGTAATATGCGAGAAAAAGCCGCTATCGATTTTCACATTTGTTATCTCAATTTTACCGGTTTTAAAAGTAACGGTCAATCCTGTTGCTAAACTGTTACTGGTAATTTGATATGCCGGTTTATTTTGAGCAAAGAGGCCGTTCAGCAAGAAAACAATTATTGCCACCAGGACAAATATTTTTTTCATGATATTGATTACTAATAAATTAAAATAAAAAATACAACATATACTGGCTATTGTACAGTAGCTCGCAAAAATACAAAAAATGTTTTAAAAGCGCAAGCATATACTAATCCCCTGTACATGGCGCCCTGTCTGCATATTGGGAAGCAGGGCAGGGGCTATCCGCAGAGAGAGCTTGTCGGACACATCGAAATCGAAGAGGTGGGCATCCACCAGGGCATCTATAAAATTGAGTACGTAGATAATGACCGTAGCCGCAATGGCGATTTCCAGATTGCGCTGGAAGTTGTTTTTGGCAGAGAGTATGTTTTGATCGTCATGCGAAGCTAATTTGGAGTCGCACAAAGCCCGCAGGGCAGTATCAGCCGATACCCGATAGCGGTATTCCAATTGATAATGTCTCGTGAGTTTTCCGTAGTGATACATGAAGTAACCTGAAGCTCCAAGGCCAGCGTAAATAATGGGCACTTTCCACCATTTTTTGTTGTAAATCTGTCCGCCACCCGGTATCAAAGAGAGCAATGCAGCCGTTGTGGGACTGTGTTTTTTAGGATTTACGGTATCTGTTTTAATATCGCTATGATCCGCTGCTACAATATGATCTGCTGTTACAATGGCAGTATCCACTTGCGCCTGTAAGGAGAACGAAAGTGTGATGAGCAGGAGAAGTAGAGATACAGCATGCCGTTTCATTCTGTAAACCGGTTCATTAGCTTAATGTTGCCATAATCTTTCCAAGTGCTTCGTCCGAGTCGAAAGCGATGGTGATTTTTCCCTTTCCTGTGGGATCTGTGGCGATATTTACTTTGGCATTCAATTTCTTGGCCAACTGTTTTTTGAATAATTTTGTCTCTTCCGAAAGGGTCATCTTAACCGGTTCGGATTTGGGCTTGTTTTCGTCCTGTTTTTTTATCAGCTCTTCGGTTTGGCGTACCGAAAGGCCCTCTTTGATAATTTGCCGTACTATTTGGTTTTGTAGCATTTCATCGTCAATCACCACGATAGCACGGGCGTGTCCCATGGAAATCAGGTTATCACGCACAGCTACTTGAGCAGCACTGTAGAGATTGAGCAGGCGAATATAGTTGGAAACAGTACTTCTGTTTTTTCCTATTTTTTCGCTCAGCTGGTCTTGGGTGAAATTAAATTCATCTATTAATCGCTGGAAAGACAAGGCGATTTCGAGGGCATTAAGGTCTTCGCGTTGAATATTTTCCACTAATGCCATTTGCGTACTGATTTCATCGCTTGCGGTGCGTACATAGGCAGGTATCTCCTTCAGTCCGGCTATTTTGCCTGCCCTCAGGCGGCGTTCTCCCGATATGAGCTGATAATGTCCGTTTTCTAAGGGGCGCACCGTAATCGGAGTAATAATACCATAGTTTTTAATAGATTGCGCCAGCTCTTCCAGTGCTTTTTCTTCAAAAACCGTTCTCGGCTGGTATGGATTGGCTTCTATATGTTCAATATTAATAAGGCTGTTTTTGTCGGCGTTTACGCGTGCGGCCGAATTGGGGGCAATCGGAACTTCCGAACCCGATAATAACGCCCCCAGGCCTCTTCCCAATTTTGGGCTGTTTTTTCTGTCCATAAAATTATCGTTTATCAAATGGTATAACCGTTATTTACTAAAATCTCTTTGGCCAAATTGAGATGATTGAGTGTCCCTTTTGAACTGATATCATACAGCACAATAGGCTTTCCAAAACTTGGCGCTTCGCTTAATTTGATGTTGCGTGCAATGATGGTGTTGAAAACGATGCCCTTGCAGTGCAGCTTCACATCTTCTACTACGGCATTGGCCAGCTTGGTGCGCGGGTCGTACATGGTAAGTAAAATTCCCTCAATAGTGAGTTCGGGATTCATTCCGGACTGTACTATTCGTATGGTATTGAATAGCTTTCCCAATCCTTCCAGTGCCAGGTATTCGCACTGCACCGGAATAATCACCGAATCGGAAGCCACTAAAACGTTAAGGGTAATCAGTCCGAGCGAGGGAGAGCAGTCCATAATAATAAAATCGTACTGCTCTTTCAGGCCATTGATAGCATTGCGCAATCGATATTCCCTTTGGTCGTAGTTTACCAGCTCCAAATCTGCGCCCACCAAATCAATGTGCGATGGCATAATGTCGAAGTATGGGGTAGCCGTATTGAGAATGCACTTCTGTGCCGGCTGCAACTCCATAATGCAGTCGTAAATGCTGTATGCAATATTCGTATTGTCAAAGCCTACATAAGTGGAAGCGTTGGCTTGCGGGTCGGCATCAATAAGCAATGTTTTATGTTCCATGACCGCAAATGAAGCTGCCAGATTGACTGCGGTAGTAGTTTTTCCAACTCCGCCTTTCTGATTAACAACCGCAATGATTTTTCCCATTATTATTCCTCCAAATCTTCAAAACGGATGTCACCATCTTTTATTTGCTCCATGTCAAATAGAATTTCAGGTATTTTTCCGGTTTTCACAAAGTCTATTGTACCGATCAGGGAGTTCAAAAATTTGTCAAAATCTTCATTGTAGAGGAACAGCTTGTGCTTTTCAAAGCTGAACGTGCCGTCAGTATTGGTTTTTCTTTTACTTTCTGTGATGCTTAAGTACTTATCACCTTTCTTTGTCTCTTTTACATCGAAAAAATAGGTACGCTTTCCTGCCCGCAGGGATAAGGACAATAGTGGGTTATTCTCTGAATTCTCCATCGTTTTTGTATTATTATTCATGATATTTTTAGCCGTGCAAATATAGGCAAAATTTTATTGTGCCCTTTTCAAGTATAAAAATTTATTTTTTTCGCTGCATTTGCTTCTGCTGTTTCATCATCTCTTCCATTCTGATTTGCCATTTTGATTTTTTAACCGACTTGCTCATGACGGTTTGCATTTTTTTACGCAATTTGTGTTCGTCAACCGTAAATTTAAAAATGCCCATTTGTACAAAGGTAATCAAATTTACCAGCAGGTAGTAGTAGGTTAAGCCCGATGAGAAGCTGTTGAACATGGGGAGGAAGAGTACCGGCATGATGTACATCATGATTTTCATCATTTTTTGCTGATCGCCGCTGCCTGCTGCCATCTGCTTATTGTTAAGCCGGGAGTAGATCAGGGTAGCTATAGTCATTAAAAGAGTAAACAGACTGACATGGTCGCCGTAAAATGGAATATTGAAGCTCAAATTGAGCACGGAATCATAGGTAGAGAGGTCTTCTGCCCACAAAAACGACTGCTGGCGCAATTCGTAAGAGGCAGGGAAAAAGCGGAACATGGCAATCAGGATAGGAAATTGCAGCAACATGGGCAGGCAGCCCGACATGGGACTTACACCGGCCCGCTTATACAGAGCCATCGTAGCCTGCTGCTTCTTTAAGGCATCTTCCTGTTTAGGATAGCGCGCGTTAATTTCGTCCATATCGGGCTTTAGCAGGCGCATTCTTGCCCCCGAAAGATACTGCTTGTAAGCAATCGGGAAAAGTATGGTTTTTAATAGAATCGTTAAAATCAGGATGATAATTCCATAGCTTAGCCCGTAGTGTTCCAGCCAGTTGAATACCGGAATGATTACATAACGGTTAATCCATTGCAACAGGAAAAATCCCCAGCCCAGCGGCAATTGCCTTTCCAGGTTCAAATGATACTCTTTGAGCAGTTTATATTGATTGGGGCCAAAGTAGAACGACATTCCGAAGGAGTTGTTATCCTGATTTTTTACAGGCATTTCCAGCTCTGCATAACATCTTTTCAGTAATGTTTTTTCTCCGTTATCGGGGACTTCAATCGCCAGCGAGGCTGTGGTAAAATTGGCAGAGTCGGCAATTAATGTTGCGGTGAAAAACTGCTGCTTACAGGATATCCATTTGATGGGTGAAGTGAAATCTTTCTTTTCATTTTTTGTTTCGTTAAGATTATCTACCTTTTCCAGATTGTCCATGTAGAAAATAGTGGTAGCATTGCGCTCGTACTCATAGTTTTTCTCCACATTAATCAGGTCGGCAGCCCACGTCATCCTGCAGCTGGAAGCCGGATAGAGACAGGATTTCATATTGACGAAATTCACCGTAAAGTCGAGCTTGTAGTCATCGCCCTTGAAGGTGGATAAAAATTCCATGTAGGCGTTTTCGGATGCAGCAGGCTGAGCCGTATCGGGAGTTGAGGCCGCGGGCTCCTTATGGGCATAGACGCGAAGCGACAACTGCCGGGTCTCTTTGCCTGCTATAATCAGGGTATCCATATCAGCCTCAAAAAGCAGATCTGCGGTTTCTATGGGGGTTTGGTCCTTTAGTGCAAACTGCAGCGACAGACTGTTTTGTTCCCCGTCGAAAAGCACTAAAGGCTGCTTGGGAGCGCCTTTGGGGGTGTATCGGTTAGCTTTTTTCAACTCTACATATTTAATATAGCCTCCCTTTTTTGCTATTTTGTAGCGGGCCATGTCTGTCTCAATCACATATTCGCCGCTTTCCGTATCTGCAGCAGTTGTCAAAACCGTTTGACCGGGCAGGGTGGGGTGGGGGGCCGCCTGAAGGGGTGGGGTAGCTGTTCCCGTTTCGGCTTGAGGCGCAGTGTCCTTTGGGGCTGCAATGTCATCAATTCCCTGCAATTGAGCAAGAGAATCCTGCAGCACTTTTTCGGCTTGTGTCAATATCTCCTCCCTCGCCTTTTCCTCTTGCTTCTTCCTGGTTTGATTGGCATTGTAAGCCATAAAACCCATTACTACCGCAAAAATTAAAATCAGCCCAATAATTGTATTTTTATCCATATTTTCTATTTAAAAATTTAGTGCGCAAAAATACAAAAAATAAGAAGACAGCCGCGAGAAGTTCGGAAGTAATTTTAGTGTATCTTTGCGGCCTGAAAATCAGTAGATTATAAAACAAATAAATAAATGAATAGCAGTAACTTAAAATTAGATTCCGTGTTAGTGCACGGTGCAGAAGTAGAAGAAATCTTTGGAGCGGCCGTTACGCCCATCTACCAAACTTCCACCTTTAAATTTAAAAATGCCGACCATGGGGCAGCCTGTTTTGCCGGCGAAAATTCCGACTTTATCTATACCCGCATCGGGAATCCCACTATCGCGGCTTTGGAAAATACGCTGGCGCAACTGGAGCATGGGGCCAAATGCGTAGCAGTGTGCAGCGGCATGGCTGCCGTAAACTGTGCCTATATGGCCCTGTTGAAAGGGGGCGATCACATTATTTCTACCGATGCCGTGTATGGATCATCTCGCGTGGTTATGGAAAAATACTGGTCGCAGTATGGAGTAGAAGCATCATACGTGGATACTGCCAGCCTCGAAAATGTGAAGCGGGCTTATCGTCCCAACACAAAGGTGCTCTATATTGAAACCCCCACCAATCCCACTATCGCTATTACCGACCTGAAGGCCGCAGCAGAGTGGGCACACTCGCTGGGGATTGTGGTAGTGGTAGATAATACATTTTGCAGTCCGGTTTTGCAGCGCCCGCTTGATTTGGGTGCGGATGTGGTGGTGCACTCTATGACCAAATTTATTAATGGCCATGCCGATATTATAGCCGGTGCGGTAATTTCCAAAACCGGCGAAATGGATGCGCTTATGCGCCTCGTAATGATGAATATGGGATTTAACATGGACCCCACGCAAGCCTACATGGTAATCAGAGGGTTAAAAACATTGTCAATACGCGTGCTCAAACAGCAGGAGAATGCGCAGATTATTGCCGAATGGCTGGAGCAGCATCCTAAGGTGGAGTGGGTAAGTTTTCCCGGCCTGCGTTCGCATCCGCAATATGCGCTGGCGCAACAGCAGATGGACGGCCCCGGCTCTACGCTCAGTTTCGGCTTGAAAGGCGGCCTCGAAGCCGGCAAAAAGCTGATGAACAGCATTAAAATGATACTTTTGGCAGTATCGCTGGGCGGCGTGGAGTCGCTCATGTCGCACCCTGCCTCCATGACCCACTCCAAAATGAGCAAAGAGGCACGGGCAGCCTGCGGCATCACAGACGGGTTAGTGCGCTTTGCCGTGGGAATTGAGGATATAGAAGACCTCAAAGCCGATTTGGCTCAGGCCTTAGAGCGGGTATAATCGAATTTCATAAAATGAAATGAAACAAAACCGCCATATTCCGCTCATAATCCTCTTCCTCCTTATTGCCGGAGTGATTGGCGCGGCGGCGTATGGGGTCATTTCCATCCCCTTGCCGGCACTGGCAAAGGCCATTGGCTATGCCATTAGCCATAAATTGGGTTTCGCGGCTGGCCATTCGGTTGATCCCATGCCTCTGTTGTGGGAGTTGCGATTGCCCCGCATCGTGATGAGCCTGCTGGTGGGTGCTTCGCTGGCGCTCTGTGGAGCAGTCTTTCAATCCATATTCCGCAACCCGATATGCGACCCCTACATGCTCGGCCTTTCGTCGGGCGCATCGCTGGGTGCGGCAATAGCCTTTATCGCAGGCTGGAACATATTTCTTTGGGGCATCACGCTGCCTGCTCTGCTTACCGCCCTGCTTACGCTACTTTTGCTCCTGGGAGTATCGCAGCTGAGCCGACGGCGTTCTGTCGAAACGCTGCTGCTAACCGGAATCTCTCTCAATTTTATGATTTCGGCAGTGATTACGCTGCTCATAGTTTACAGGGAGAGCGAAATGAAAAAGATTATTTTTTGGACAATGGGCAGTCTGGCCTCTGTTTCATGGTCGCACATCGTTTTTCTCCTGCCGGTAATGGCTGTTTGCGCCGGCATACTCCTGTTGCTTGCTAAAAATCTTACTATAATGCAGCTGGGCGATGATACGGCACGCTCTCTTGGAGTAAATACACGGCGCACTACTGTTATGGCGCTGGTATTTTCATCGGTGCTGGTTTCGGTAATAGTTTCATTTTGCGGCGCTATCAGCTTTATAGGGCTAATTGTGCCGCATATTACGCGCCTGCTGGTGGGGAATTACAATCGTGCTGTTTTTTTAAATTCCATGCTTACAGGCGCCTTTTGCCTCTTGCTGGCCGATACGCTGGCCCGCACAATTGCCGCTCCGTCGGAATTGCCGGTAGGGGCGGTTACGGCTATGACCGGCGTGCCCTATTTTATCTTTCTGCTTATGAAAAATAAAAAAATGTAAAGCCATGTTTCAACTCAAAAATCTTTCATTTGCCTATTCCGGATACCCTGTTTTGCAGGATATTAACTGGAGCATAGCCTCAGGCGATTTTTGGGTAATGCTGGGGCAGAACGGTTCGGGAAAAACTACCCTGCTGAAACTGCTGGCACGCCTGCTAAAGGCATCTGCCGGCACTGTTGCACTGGGCGGCATTCCCATAGAGCGCTATTCGGTAAGGGCGTTGAGTCAAAAAATAGCTTACGTGCCTCAGCGTCAGGATATTATTTTTGACTTTCCGCTGTTTGACATGGTATTGATGGGACGCAACCCCTACCACTTCTTTTGGCAGTCGGCAGGAGAGAAGGATAATCGAATTGTGCTCGATATTCTGCAGCAAACCCGCCTTGTTGACTTGAAGGAGAGACTGTTTAGCGAGTTGAGCGGAGGCGAGCAGCAGCGCGCCTTGATAGCACGCGCCATGGCGCAAAAAACAGAGATGATACTCCTGGATGAACCGCTGGCCAACCTTGATATGGTGCATCAGTTTGAAATTATGGACATGCTGTCTCATCTTAATCAAATGCAGAAAATTACCATTGTGATGGTACTGCACGACCTTTCGCTGGCCAAAAGTTATGCCCGGGAGGCCCTGCTGCTCAAAAAGGGACGCATTATAGATGCAGGACTATGCAGCAGTGTGCTTGCCACTCAAAATATACGCACCCTCTTTGACCTTGATTCTCATTTCCAGATTGACGAATATGGAGGGGTCAGGAAAACTGAAAAATAGTTCCGTTTAGTACTTCCGAGCTTCGATTTTTACTCTCTGAGAGTCGATTTAGTACTTCTGAACTCCGATTTTTATTCTCCGAGCATAAAATTTTATTCTCTGAGCATGAAGTTTTACTCTCCGAGCATAAAGTTTTATTCTTCGAGCATGGAGTTTTATTCTCCGAGCATGGAGTTTTATTCTTCGAGCATTTAATTCA
>JAISAD010000122.1 GCA_031266895.1 Bacteroidales bacterium | reverse complement strand
AAATCCACCCACACCGATCCATCTTCCCTGCGATAAAAAGCCCCGTTTTGCAAGCCCTCCTCTATTAATGCCTTGCCTGCAATGTAGGTATCTGATTCATAATAGGTTTTATCGAAACTAACCCCCATGCGCCGGTAAGTATCCTCAAAGCCCTGATAAACCCAGCTGTTCATCTTTTGCCAGAGAGTGCGTATTTCGGCATCGCCGGCTTCCCACCGGCGCAGCATATCCTGAGCCTCCAGCAGCAGCGGCGCACATTTGCCTGCCTCTTCCTCGCTCTTGCCTGCGGCCATCAATTGGGCAATTTGCAGCTTATACTGCTTATCAAACTCTACATAATATTTCCCTGCCAGGTGGTCGCCTTTTATGCCGGAGCTTTCAGGCGTTTCGCCATTGCCAAACCGCATCCATGCCAGCATTGACTTGCAGATATGGATTCCCCGGTCGTTCACCAGATTCACCTTGACGGGATTTTTACCGCACGCCTTTAAAATACGCGCTATCGAACTGCCCAACAGATTGTTGCGGATATGGCCGAGATGCAGCGGCTTGTTGGTATTGGGTGAAGAATATTCTACGATAATCGGCTCACATTCTTGCGTTTGCATAAAGCCAAAATGGGCATCAGATTGATGTTGCTGCAGAAAGGAGAGCCAAAAATTAGGCGCAACAGTAAGGTTCAGAAACCCTTTTACCACATTAAAGGCTGCTAACGAACTGCTAATGCCCGATATTGTGGTAAAGTGCGCCAGCCTGTCCATCAAATAGTCGCCTATTTCGGCCGCCACCGCTTCCGGCGCTTTTTTAGCCGCTTTTACAAAAGGGAACGCCACAATTGTAAAATCGCCCGAAAACTCCCGATTAGTCCGCAGTACCGAGTTGGCATCAATTTCAATATCCAAATTATATAATGCTTTTACACAATCTTTTAATGCTTCTGCAATTTTCAATTCAATCATAAAAATATCCGCTTTTTAGGTGTGCAAAAGTATCATTTTTTACTGTTCGATAAAAATAAACAGGATTAGCAATAATTATTTCGTCACCACAATCTTTCCGGTTTCTATCTGCAGGCCTTTTTACATTATCATCCAAGATTTTTACCTTTTCACAAATTTCCTGGTTACCATACCGGCATCTCCCTGTAGCTTCACATAGTACATTCCTGCACTGTATCCTGTTACATCGATTACTTTTTTCTTATCAATCAAGTCGGCTCTATATACCACCTGACCTAAAGTATTGATAACTTCCACAGTATTGAATCTGCTTTCCATTTCAATCGTCAGCTGGTCGCTGGCGGGGTTGGGATAGAGCTTCACTCCGCTGGCCAGCGAGATGTCGTTGATACTTGTGGTTGTTACATCAATGCAGGTATCAGTGCTCTCTGTCGTATCGGAACCTGAGATACAGATAGCTTTTACGCAAATTCGATAGGTGGTGTCTGAGAGCAAATCTGTGAGTGCATAAGTAGCCGAGCCGCTTACCGGAGCATTGCCCAAATTTCCGGATATTGCCCATGACACTGTCCAGTTCGTTTCACCGTTAGCAGACCATGCAATATCAATAGTGTGGTCGCTAATACTTGTGGCGTGTAGATTGGTCGGGGCGACGCAAGGCAATTGCGAGGTGGTAAAAGTTGCGGCAGCACTCCATTCGCTTTCAAAATCTATATCGCAGATGGCTTTTACTCTTACTTGATATCCTGTACCGGGTGTTAAGTCGGTAAGGAGAATCGAATTGGTTGTAACCGTATCGCCGGTATATGTCCATTCGGTAGCTGCTGCTGTTTTGTACTCTACAATCCATTTCGTAGCCGTGCCAATTATCCAGCTTGCAGTTGCAGTAGTGGGAGTAACAGGGGTAGCATTTGAAATAACAGGGGTGGTGCAGACTGGCGCAGCATTCGTTATAAAATGGGATACCGAACTCCAAATACTGCTGTCGCCCTCAGCGCAAACAGTGCGAACTTTTACATCATAATTTGTTGTTGCCGTTAAGTCTGTTATATTGTAAGCGGTTCCCGTAACATTAGCAAAACTCCAAATATCGTCCATAGTTGTTTTCCAGGCCACTTCCCATTGAGTGGCGCTGCCTGTCCATGAAACTGTAGCACTGTTGTGCGTAACAGGGCTTATATTCAAGTTTTTAGGCGTAGGACAGGTAGTAGAGATATTAACCTCAATATCGTCAATCCCTGCAGAATAGTAACTCCCGCTGGTCTGACTCCAATGCAGGACAATATAAGTAGCATTGCTTAAATCGACAGGCGCTGTCGGAAAATCGTACGTAAATTGATTGAAAATAACACTTACAGGCACATCGGCCAACGGAGTACAGGTAGAAATATCCGTTTGGCTACCGGTAATATAACCTACCTGGAGCGTTCCGTTTAGGCTGCTTTCCTGTTGATACCAGAATGAAAGCACTGAATTGGCAATCGGAGTACTGAATGCCGGCAAAACGGCATAAGAGTGCGTGCCGCCGCTCGCAGTAAAGGCGAGTGCATTAGATCCTGAATGCGGATAGTGGTAATTGCCGCTTCCGGTAATATGGGGCGTCAGGGCATAAGTGCCGGTAGAAGCCCAGCAGCTTGGTACAACGCCGGCAGTATTATAAACAGTTCCGGGATAAGCGTCAAAGTTTTGCGTATAAGGCAAAGGAAATCCGGTAGAGACGCATGGAGCATAGTAAATAATGGTTTCGGACGGATTGGAAACGGTACCGCTGCCGCAATCGGTAACTACATAAATATTGTAGGCTGTTGAAAGAGTTAAACCCTGCAGGGTGGTTGGATTGGTTGCAGCAGGTACGGAACTCCAAACAGCCTCGTTTACAGGCTTATAGTAAACGATCCAGCCTGTGCCGCCGTTGGCACTCCAGGAGAGCGAAACATTCTGATCATTACTGGCATCCGTTACAGCCGTAACCTCTGTCGGAACAGGACACACGATCTCTTCAATGCTGATATTGTCAATGACAGGCTCCCGATTACTTTGCATAGACATGGCCGTTTTAGAATACCCAAATACTAACTTTTTAGTACCGGATATATTAAGCAATTGTGCAGAATAGAGATGCCAATTAATATCATCAGTACGAAATACGGAAAGAGCATTTCCCTGCGGCAGTCCGGTAGTGGTTACAGGAGTATTTTCATCCACTAACCATACATATAAGGCAGTACTGGCAGTCCCACCCAAATATCCCCGCGAAATGTAATCAAAAGAGAAGTCAAAATTAGCTGGTGTAGCGCCAAAATTGATGACTCTGTAATAGTAGCAATCCTGAGCGCCATAACCACTGGTAATACCGTCAATATAAGCGGCTTCCGTACCTGCTTGCGAGGGTCCATTGCCGAATCTACTCCCTATCTCCCAATTGTTGCCGCTGTTTACTGCTGTCCACGTTGTAGTTTCGGGGTCGCTACTTTCAAAAGTGCAGCTGTAGGGAATAAGCGCCATACTGGAACGGGTGAGAAAAGTACATGCCTGACTCCATTCAGCGGTAGAGGCACAAGTGGAACGCACCCATATATTATAGGTGGTGTTTTCATTCAAGCCATTCAATGTAAAAGAGTTATTATTGGTAGTATTAGGTGTTTCGCTATTGGGGTCAAGGATTATGCCGGCCACGCCATACACATATTCCCATGCAGTTTGCGCGGGATCGGAATCGCTAAAGGTTATGCTTGCCGAATTGGTGGTAATCGCAGAAGCTGTTATACTGGTGATCACGCTGCAATCGGAGCCGCTAATCGCTAAATTATCTATGGCCGGAGCAGGATTGGCAGCATTCCCATCATCATAAGAGAACATAAATACAATTTTATATTGCTGATTGGCATAAATATCGGCCGGCAAAACGGCATAAAAATGTTGCCAGTCTAATTGATGCCAAAAAGTGCCCCCTATTTGGTGTACATTTTCTCCTGATGGCCATGCATTAGTAAGGTTGTAATTCATGGGAACTGCAAATACTTTAAGGCAAGCGTATTCAACATAAGTGCCCGCTCCCGGACAATACCAGTCGAAAGAGAGGGTATAGCTTTGATAGTTGCCAAAATTCACAATAGCAGAAGCCGCCACATAGCCATATCCACTTCCTGAATGGGGGGTGTAGTTATTAAATAACCCATTGTTATTGGAAACATACAAAGCGTTTCCTCCGGCTGGATTACTTGTAGCAGAACCTATATACCAGCCATTATTATCCACACCGTTGGAAAAGAACCATTCTGCAACATCATTGGTATTCTCAAAATTTTGCTGGTAAGGTACAGTTTTGATACTATTCAAAGAGGGGAAGGTAATGGCAACAGGGTCAGTCCATGCGCCGCCGCAATCAGCCTGTACTGCAAAATTGTAGGTAGTGCCGTCTTCCAATCCGTTTATGATATACGGAAAATTGTCGGTAGCTGCAACCGGAATGTGATCGGCTGTTTCGGGGTCAAAGGGCGTTTCATTGCTGTAAGCTATAAGCCAGCCGTTACCTGTACTGGCGGTCAAATCCCAATTCAAGGCGGCAGAGGTAGGACTGTGCATAATTGCGGTAAAATACTCTACATCAGGACAGGCAGGTGCTATCCCAAGTAATATGTCATCTATGGTTAAATACCATACGCTATGATTTGATTGGCATTTTATGCTGAAATAGTAGGTGCCGCTTGCCGCAGGCGTAAATGTACCCTGATACTTTCGATAATCAGTGTTGGTAATATTACTAAGGGGTGTGCCTATTGTATCGATGAAAGCGTCGTTTTCATCAAACACGCTTGCGCTGAGGTTCAGCCATCCGTCTAATCCATCCGTGTGATACCAGAAGGAAAATCTGTAGGTGCTGTCGGCTGTCAGGGCAAAAGAGGGCGTTTTTACGTTGTCATCACAACTGGAAGTGAAATAAAGGGCGCTGTGTCCTGTATGTGCATATCTAAAGAATTGAGTACTATTATAATCGGTTATTTGTGTTCTTATCTTACCGGAGCTCCCAAAATTGGTAGCACTCCAGCAAGGCGGTAAGGTATTTGCTGCTGCTAATTCTTCAAATCCTTCCGTCCAATTCTGTACATCTACTGACGTAACGCCACACTGGGTTGTAAAAGTAGCAGATACCCAACTGCTGCTGTCCACGCCATAATCGCACACCGTACGCATTCTTACATTATATATTGTACCTGGCTGCAACTGGGTAAGCGTAAACGACTCTTCACCTGTTAATACCGCATCAGACAACACGCTTTCATTGTCCCATGATGCAGAAGCTTTTTTCCATTGAACAACGTACTCCTGCGCTAAAGTTTCATCTACCCAAATAGCTGTGGCTGAGTTGGCAGTGACAGTAGGAACGGTTAATGCCGCAGGGGGAGGGCAGGAGGGGGGCTGTGTAAAAGTAAATTCCGGCGACCATGCGCTAAAATCGGTACCTTCTACTGTGCCGCCTGGGTTGCAAAGCGTACGCACCCTGACGTTATAGGTCTGTTCATCCAGCAGGTTTTGTAAAGTATAGGGTAGGGTGTTAGCCGGTTCGGTAATTACATCCGGATCGCTCCACGAGTTAACCGTGTTCAATTTATACTGTACTTCCCACTCTGAGGCCGTGTTGCCTGCTTGCGTAGTCCACTGCAAAGCGGCTGTATAGGGGGTCTGGCCGGAAACATTTAAGTTCAAAACGCTGAAGCATTGAGCAGGGTCAGGGGTTATGGTAAAACGGGTGTTAAACCGGTTATTGGCATATTCGGGCTGTCCGGTTTCGGTGTCAAAATCAATATTGGATGCTCCGTTTATTCGTCTCAACCAGGCCTTATTGGTAGCTGTGGTATAATATTGGGAAACTTCACAACCGCCGTTTGTGCCACAGGCATGCCCGCTTACGATAACCAGCAGGTTTGAGTCGCCACTAATGGCAAAAGGCGTTGAAAAAACGAACGTACGCCATCCTGTTGCGGTTACGGCCACATTATTGGAATCGTAAACCAGCGTAGCGTCAGCCAAAAAGTCGTTCATGTGAGAGGAAGCTGAGAGTGCAGTAGTGGTTTTTGGCACCTGCTTCAACCAAATTTTCATGGAGCGATTGGTGCTGACATCGTTGGGAGTAGCAATCTGAAAAGCCAAATTTTGAATATTCCCTCTCAAACTTTGTAATTCCATAGAAGTAAACAGCATAGCTGAATTATGCCAGCCATAATATCCGGGAATATTACATGAGTTTTGAGTACTGTTGCCGTTACCTGCAATTATTTGGACATTCTGCATCCATCCTTGATTTGCGAAAAGCATCGCAGCCATTATAAATAACAATTTTTTCATATGAATTAATTTTTAATATTAAAGTTCATTTATACTATATGTTGTACGAGGCAGCAAAAATACAACTTTTTTCAAAAATAAGAAAAAATGGCTTTTATTTTCGTCCCGGATATACTTTTAATGCTTCTGCCAAACAGTTCATCGCTTCCTGCAAGTCGGCTACTTTAAGGCAATAGCTGATGCGCACTTCGTCAATTCCCTTGTTTGGAGTGGAATAAAAACCTGTTGCCGGCGCCAGCATCACCGTTTTATTTTGATATTGAAACGATTCCAGCAGCCATTGACAAAATTTGTCGGAGTTGTCAATGGGCAGGCGAGCCACCGCATAAAAAGCTCCTTTCGGATTAGGACAAAAACAGCCGGGCATCCTGTTAATCGCCTCTACCACACAATTGCGGCGAGCCACATAATTTTCAATTACCGTATCAAAATAGGCTTTCGGCGTGTCAATAGCTGCTTCGCCTAAAATTTGGCCGTAAGTGGGAGGACTTAAACGAGCCTGTGCAAATTTCATCGCCGTATTGTACACCTCTTTGTTTTTGGTAATAAACGTTCCAATCCGTACGCCGCAAGCACTGTAACGCTTTGATACTGAATCGAGCAAAATAACATTCTGTTCAATATCTTTGAGTTGCATCACCGAAAAATGATGTTCGCCATCATAGCAAAATTCACGATAAACTTCGTCAGCAAAAAGAAACAGATCATATTTTTCTATAATCTTGCTCAATTTCAGCAGTTCCTCCTTAGAATAGAGATACCCTGTCGGATTATTGGGGTTGCATATCATAATCGCCTTGGTTTTGGGCGTAATTATCTTTTCAAATTCCTCAATAGGCGGCAGGGCAAACCCATTGTCAATCGTAGAAAAAACAGGTTTCACTTTTACGTTCGACATGTTGGAAAAACCGTTATAGTTGGCATAAAAAGGTTCGGGGATAATCACCTCATTATCAGAATCCAAACAGCTGTTAAACGCAAAAAGGATGCCTTCGGAACCGCCATTGGTAACAATAATTTCATCGGGAGTAAGTTCTATACCCACACTTTTATAATACTCTACCAGCTTCTTCCGATAACTGAGTAATCCGGCCGAATGGGTATATTCAATCACGCGTATATCGGCATTGCGCACAGCAGCACGAGCGCCTTCTGGCGTCTCAATGTCGGGTTGCCCGATATTCAAATGATATACGTGTACCCCTCTCTGTTTAGCAGCATCTGCATAGGGGACTAACTTTCTGATGGGTGAGGCAGGCATTGCTTGCCCTTTTTTGGAAATTGATGGCATAATTAATTAATGTTTAAACAGTTATATTTCTTCTTTTATTTTTAATAATAGCTCTCGAATATTTTGCAACAGATACACTACCTGTGCATTACCGGCTTCTTTAATGAAATTGCTGTGTATTGCCTCTTTTGCTCCTTGCAATGTATAGCCTTTGGTGCGTGTGAGATAGTAAATCGTTTTTATGGTTTCAATATCTTTTTGAGTATAAAAGCGAGTGCCCTTTTTATTTTTAAAAGGCTTAATAATGTCGAACTCTTTTTCCCAATGTCTTAATACTGAAGTTTT
>JAISAD010000062.1 GCA_031266895.1 Bacteroidales bacterium | reverse complement strand
TATTTATGGCAGTACTTATTGGATTTATTCCAGAATCCGGGCCGCATCTAATTTTTGTGGCGCTTTTTTTCAATGGAATTATTCCATTTAGCATTCTGTTGGCTAATTCCATTGTACAGGACGGACATGGTGCACTGCCTTTACTTGCCGAATCACGCAAAAATTTTATCTATATGAAATTGATCAGCGGCGCCGCCGGACTTATCACAGGCCTGATTGGACTTGGAGTGGGGTTCTGAGATATATGATGATGGTCAATAAAACATTAATTTCAGAAAAATAAATTCTCTGAACATAAGGGATATTAAATTTCCCGATAGAATTGTAATAATTGATTGATTATCAGTTTATTGTTATGATGCAGCGCAATATATTCGGCAGCATTTTCACCTATAATCGTACACAAGTCTGGTGTTTTGATGCATTTGCCTATTGCTGTTACAAATTCTTTTGGCGTATCAGCAATCAGGATATTTTTACCATCTTCCACTTCCAACCCATTCGCCCCTATAGAAGTGGTAATCACTGTTTTAGCCAATGCCATGCCTTCTACTATTTTAATTCTGACGCCACTGCCGGAGAGTAATGGTACCAGCATAATATCTTTGGATAATATAAACTTGCGTGCATCGGATACTTCACCAACCACCTGTACATTGGGCAACTGCAATTCGAAAAAATGTTTCGGCATGTTACGGCCGGCGAGGGTGAAAGTGATGTCGGGGAAATGCTTGTGCAACAGTGGCCACACTTCGCTAAAAAACCAATTGATGCCCTCTGTATTAGGTATCCAGTTCATGCTCCCGATATGAAACAGTTTCGGGTTATCTGATGGAATATAGTGAGTATCAGGTTCATAGTGTTCTAAATCTACGCCAAAAGGTATAACGGTACCTTTGATTTGCGGCGCCAGTTGACTGAAAAATTGATAATCAGGCTCTGAAATGGCCACATAACCATCAATACGATGAAAAAGTTTAGTTTCATATTTTCGCAACTGTACCGATAAAAATTTAAAGAGGGCGCGTTGTATCCACCGCTGTTCGTGGTTTACCATCCTTTCCCAAATTTGATGCTCTACGTTGTGTGCTCGATAGACAATTTTTGCCTTGCTGTATTTTCTGATAACAGGAATATAAGAAGCCACAAAGAGCGATTCAAGATGTATAATATCAAACTGCTCTTCTTGAAGAATCTGTGTCAGACGAGCAATCGCTTCCTTAGCATAAAAGCGTGATATGTGGTATGACTGCAACTGCAAGAGGGATTTCAGCGCAGGCCATTTCTTGGGTGTAGTATCCACAAAAATAGATTCAAAACGCGTGTCATTCAGGTATTTGACCGGTAATTGATCGATTGCCACCGAATGTTTAGGTGTTGCAATCGCCAATACTTTCACCTCCGCTCCACTTTGCAGTAATCCCTGCGTAATGTGGTGAATAGCGATGCAACCACCATCTATGGCTGGCAGTGGTGGTTTATGACACAGTTGTAGTATTTTCATCATCCTTTAGTTTCTTAAATAGAATGTGTGGCCTCTTTTTTATAAATTCTCTCATCCATTCCGACCATTTTTCCCATGAAAGCGAAGATGAATCCTCAGTGGCTTGGCGGGTCAATACGGCACATATCGGCAACAGAATCAAAGTAGAGAGCCACATCCCCAATATCACCGGAAATACGCTGCCTTTGGCCACTTTTTCTCCAATAATGGAGATGACAAAGTAAAATGTAAAAAAGAGCACGGTAATTACCAGCGGCACACCCAGACCACCCTTTCGTATAAGCGAACCAAGCGGTGCGCCGATAAAAAACATAAGCAGGCAGGCAATTGCTAAAGTAAATTTACGTTGATATTCGACTTGATAAGACCAGAGCGAAATATGCCTGAAATTAAGGTCATCATAGGTGAAATTTATCGAATTGATGCAGTTTTGAGACGATTGTTGGGCAAAGATTAAAACCCGTTTTTGTTCGGGCACACTAAAGTCATCTTTGAGACCATAGTAGTATAAAACTGTATCAACTGTTGCTATTTTCTCTTTTGGTTTGATAAAAAGATTGAAAAAATACATATTATACAAAAAAGATTCCGCCACATTAAGGGAAAGTTTCTTAATAGCAGTCTTAAAAGTGTCTATTTGTGTCCCCAATTCGCTGATAGGCATTGCCTGATTACTGCCTTCGAAAAAGGAGTCATCAGATTTCTGCATTTGAAACGAAGAGAGATCAAAGCGTTTGTATTGCTCCTTAAAAGTGGCACGCATCAGGGGATAATAGGAAGAGGTGTTTTGACTACTCACTTTCCTGTTATTTGAATTACGACTTTCGTCCCAATGGAATCCATCGTATAAAGTAAAGAGCAAGTAACGCTTATCAGGCGTCATCTTCATTGTACCTCTTTTGGCATAAGTCATGGTAGTATTACCCTGATTGCGCGAATGATCATAAATCAATACATTTTCAATTTGTTCATTATTGCCGCTCTTTTTTCCGATATGAATGGTAAAATCATCAAAACCGGTATAGAAAATACCCTCTTCAATATTAAGTGCAGGCTTCTGTTCTTGAATATCTACTAATAAGCTCTTCATTTTAACGAAAGATTTTGGGACCACCCAATTGGAAAAGGCAAAAGCCAGACATCCGATGATCAATGTTACCATTGCCAATGGCATCATCAACTTTTTGATAGGGATGCCTGCCGATTTTATCGCTACTATCTCGTAACGCTCGCCCAAATTTCCAAAAGTCATCAGTGAAGAAAGCAACACGGCTAATGGTATGGCCATAGGCACCATAGTAGATGAGGCATAAACAAGAAGCTTTAATATATATCTGATTTCCAATCCCTTGCCAACAAGATCATCTACATATTTCCAAAGCCACTGCATTAATAGAATGAAAACAGCAAAGAAAAAAGAGAGGATAAAAGGAGCAAGAAATTTTTTAATCAGGTAGCGATAAATGATTTTCATGACGAGTGGTATTGATTGCTAATAGTCGCCAAGTGTTTCCGGCAACTGCGACAAGGCTGAAACAGCCTGTTCGTCATTAGGTGGTGAACCGTGCCATTTATGTGTCCCCATCATAAAATTGACCCCTTGCCCCATTTCGGTGTGCATCAGAATCGCAATTGGCGCACCTTGTCCGAGCATGATTTTGGCTTTTTGCAGTATAGCTACCGTTTCAGCCATTTTATTCCCATTCATTTCGAGTACCGTAAATCCAAATGCTTCAAATTTGGTTTTCAAATCACCAAGATTACACACATCATCAGTACTTCCGTCTATTTGTTTTTTGTTATAATCTACGGTAAGTATCATATTATCAATATTTTTTGCCCCTGCGAAAAGCAAAGCTTCCCAAATTTGCCCCTCTTCGAGTTCCCCGTCTCCGGTAAGTACGAAAACGGTATGTGTATCGTTATCAGCTTTTTTGGCCATAGCTGCCCCGATAGCTACCGATACACCCTGACCTAAAGAACCTGATGCTACACGGATTCCGGGTAATTTCTCTACCGGTGTAGGGTGCCCTTGCAGGCGTGTACCCAATTGTCGAAAAGTAGCCAGTTCGGAAATGGGAAAATAACCTCTGCGTGCCATGACACTGTAAAGCACTGGCGAAATATGACCGTTAGAGAGGAAAAACATGTCTTCGTCATGTCCGGACTGGGTAAAATATGCCGGTTCGGCCTCCATGATTTCAAAAAAGAGCGCTGTCATAAAATCGGCGCAACCTAATGACCCTCCTGGATGTCCTGATTGCGCATTATGCACCATGCGGATAATATCTCGTCGCACCTGTGCTGCAATCTGTTCCAATTTTTCTACTGATTGTTTCATTGTTGTGAATATAAAAACAGGAATTAATGTTGGGAAAGTACATTCACATCTTCTTCAAGATGTGCCAGAAGATAGATCCCCAGTATGGCCAGCATATCAATGCATTCTATATAGGCATAATCTTTGGATACCTCTATATCACCACGTTGCACGCCAGAAATAGCTGGCTTGTAACGCATAATCACTTGATTTTTGTCGGTAGTCCAGCCCCACTGATTTTTCCATAGATTGAGCATTTTAAAATGATAGGTTTCCGTGCCTGTCAGCAAGCGTGTCCCATCTTTTACATTCAGATAGGCTATTGCTTCATTTTCATCGAATTTTTCACGACGTATGGTAACGTAAGGTCTAAAAAAACCGTATCTTTTTGCTGTAAAAACACCTTGTGATATAGTGAGACGGGCAGAAGTATCATCTCCATGCAACAATTCCATCGTACTGTGTACTTCATTTCCGGTTTTAATTTCAAAATATTTTTTTTGAAAATCCGGTTTCACAATTTGCAATAAAGTGCATTTGTTGTCTAATAGTGTCTTCATTTTATCCATATTTTAAAGTTTAAAAGTTCTATTACAAGTATTAGCCAAAGCGACAAACTCTTCCGGGCTGAAATTCAGGCGTTCTTTGGTAAAATCAAGATCGCTGCTTCCTGAAATGGGCACGAGATGCACATGAGTGTGGGGCACATCTAACCCGATAACCGCCATGCCGATTCTTGTACAGGCTACATTAGGTTTTATCGCTTTAGCCACTTTTTTAGCAAAACAGAACAGGGCAGACAGGTTATCATCATCCAAGTCGAAAATGTAATCGACCTGTATTTTAGGTACTACCAATGTATGGCCTTTCGCGATAGGAGAAATATCTAAAAAAGCGAGAAAATTTTCATCTTCCGCTACTTTATAACATGGGATTTCTCCTTTAATAATTTTAGTGAAAATGGTTTCCATTATCTGGTGATATTAAGAATTTCAAAATGAATAATTCCTGCAGGGGCATTTACTTCTACCGTATTGCCTACCGACTTGCCTAATAAGGCTTTGGCAATAGGCGAATCTACAGAAATTTTGCCCGATTTCAAGTCGGCTTCCGACTCCGGTACCAAGCTATAGGTCATTTCTGTCTTGTTGGCTATGTTTCTGATTTTTACAACAGAGTATATTAATACTTTTGAGAAATCTAATTTTGACTCATCTAATATTCTTGCATTAGCAATTAAAGTTCTTAATTTAGCAATTTTAACCTCCAGCAGACCTTGCGCTTCTTTTGCCGCGTCATATTCCGCATTTTCAGAAAGGTCTCCTTTATCGCGTGCCTCTGCGATAGAGGCCGAAATTTTAGCACGTTCTACTGTTTCCAGCTGTTTTAATTCTGTTTTCAACGTTTCTAATCCTTCTTCCGAATAATACTTTACTTTGTCCATTTTTTAATTTTAATAGGTTGTTTTTTCTAATATAACAAATAAAAGAGGCTTATTTAAAAGCCTCCTTTAGTGTTTAATTTATCAAGGGAGGTAAATCTATAGAGCTAATTTAATACCGATATAGTGATTTCCTTTCCACTGATATGTAAATCTGTACGCATAATCAAGAAATAGTTTTGAATGAAGTGCGCTATTTTTCTTGGTAAGAGGGATAGCTACAGTAAGACCGGCACTGGGTCCTGAATACCATGTATCTCTGGTGTCAGGTTTAAACATGCCGGCTTCAAAATTATAGCCTGCCCGTACCATAAAATAGCTCATAAAGCCATATTCTATACCGAGTGCAAAAATATCTCTTGAATATGAATTAGCGGTAAACGAACCGGCTAATGTGATTCTGTGTGCTGCATCATCGCGAGTTAAACCGAAAGCTTGTTTGTCTTCTTTTGACCAATCTTTGTACTCTCCGGTAAAGATAAGAAAGTCGTAAGAAACACCAATTGCCAGGAGAGTTGGAATTTCGTATTTTTCGGAACGGGCATCCAGAGTTACCTGATAATCGTTTGAGTTCGTATTCCCTCTTACCGAAAGACCATCGCCTTTAAAGCGTAATGGCAAGCCGATGTTTTTTAAGGCAACTCCGATTTTAAAGTTTTTGTAAGGCCCTGCCAGATATTGTACACCGGCGTCAATAGCCACGCCGGTTGAACTCACATCAGCCACGCTTTCGTTGACAATTTTTACACTTACACCACCATGTATGAAGTCATTAAACGATTTGGCATAATGTACGCCTATCGTAATCATATTTGGGGAATAGAACCCCAATCCGCCTTCAGGCTGATCTACAGTCGTAATTGCAATTTTTCCAAAACTCATTGAAAAAAACGAAATTCCAATTACTCCATAATCCTTAATTTTGGCTTTGGTATCCTTATCTCTTTTGTAAAGAGCTTGAGCCAGGCCAAATGAATTAATGCTAATGCCTGAACCTGTTCCATGAAACCCGGTCAAATAGCGAGCATGGTTGAATCCAAATTCGGTTTTTTCCACAAAAGACATTCCTGCTATATTGGCAAACATTGACTCCAATCCTCTGATTTCTGCTACACCGGCATTGGCCCAGCCATTAGTTCTTGCCCATGGATCCACAAGGAGGTGTTGTGCACCGGCTTGACCTGAACGGTCTCTATTGCCGGCAAAAACGGTAGCAATGGAAACTAATGCTCCGAATGTGCAAACTATTAATGTTTTATATGTTCTATTCATAGTTATTATTTTTTAAAGTTCACAAATTAAACGATTAAAAAGAATTGATGTCGGTTGGACGCATTGCAGCGAAGAACTTCAAAGTTCGTTCTCCAATGTTAGGCGCTTTTACATGAACGACGTACAT
>JAISAD010000060.1 GCA_031266895.1 Bacteroidales bacterium | reverse complement strand
TCCGTAATCGGCAGATCATACAATTCTACATTAATGATACTTTTTTCTTTAATCATGACTGTTATATATTAGGGTTATTAAAAAGAAAATCATTTCTTTGCGCTTTTCTAAAAGCGGGTGGGCGGATTTGCTGGAAAGTGTGTGTTACACTTTTTGGGGAAAGTATCAAGGGTTCAGGTGTTAAAAAAGCATAAAGGGAAAAAGGTGTCCCGCAACCGGAAATCGGTATGGATAAGCACTTTACAATATGTTCTCTTTCTGTCTGCATTTGATATTTCTCTTAAAAATTCAGAATGCAAAAATACAAACTTTTTTAATATGCAACAGTCTTATAAAGATATTTTTCAACAATTACCCATCTATTGTCATATCTTGCTTAAATCAATATCAAAAGAGGGAGGTCTATTATTGCCGCTACAGGGCGTGCTGCACTGGTTGCACATGGTCAAATCTCCGCTTAGTCTTCTCTGTATCATTATAGTAAGAGATTCTCTCAGAACAGCAATTTCGACGTGATTTACCGCTTCTGTGGCAAAGGCATACATCAGCAACATTTTAGCGCTGCGTTCGCACAATCCGCGTGTACGCATGTAAAAAAGAGCATCGTCATCCAATTGTCCTACGGTAGAGCCATGACTGCACTTTACATCATCAGCATAAATTTCCAAAAAGGGCTTGGTGGTAATTTTAACCTCGTCGGTAAGGGCAATATTGCGGTTCGACTGATAGGCCATTGTGTGCTGTGCCTGTGGATGTACCACTACATGTCCATTGAAATTGGTCTGCGCCTCATCATCCACAATGCCCTTATAGAGTTGGGTACTAGTGCAATCAGGGGCTAAGTGATTTACTTTTACCTGATTGTCCACATACTGTTTTTTATCAGCCAGATAGAGCCCATACAGACGGGCAGTTGCAAGCGGCTCGGTCAAATCCACCTCAATCTGATTTCTTACATAGCCGGCATTAAAGGTAATAGCGTGAGAAATAAAGGATGAACCTCTCTTTTGCTGTACTAATACGTTGTTAATCAATAAAGAATCGGGGTCTTTGTTCTCCATTTTATGGTAGTTCAATGTAGCATTTTCAGCCAAATGGATTTCCGTAACATTGTTAAGTAAACTTTGAGTAAAACTCAGCGAATCGTCACAGTGAATAATTGACAGTTTGGAATTTTGTCCCACCACAATTAAATTCCGATTATTAATCATCAAATTTTCATTGCCTTCAACCAGCGAAACCATCTGAATCGGATTTTTAATATTCAAATTGTCAGGAACATATATGAAAATGCCATCGTTAAAGAAGGCCTGATTGAGGGCTAGCAATCCATCGCTTTCTTCTTTTTTTTGTGCTAAATAGGGCTGCACCAAATCGGGAAACTGTTGCAAGGCGCTAAAAATGGTGCCTGCAATCATGCCATTGGCAAAGATGGTGAGCGGCGCATTGCGGTTCACATACCAGCCATTGAGAAAGGTAAACATCTCTGAATTAATCCGATTGATTTTGCAGTGAAAATAGTCTTCTACCGGCCGATAGGGTTTTGCTGTTTGCTGAATAGTGTAGCTGCTTTGTACACACTGGTCAATAGCACAATGCCGCCATGTCTCCAACCGGTTGTGAGGCAATTCGAGTGTACTAAAGCGTTTCAATCCGCTCTGTCTCAAAGCTTTAATATAAGGGTTATGGTATTCGGGCAGTGCAGGCGCTACCGACTCGAACAGGGTATGGATATATTGTGTAAAAGGTTTCATCTTAATTTAACTTACCCGATTCATACTCCGTTTTAATCCAGTCGTAGCCTTTCTTTTCCAATTCAACAGCTAACGTTTTATCACCCGATTTCACGATTTTTCCGTCAAAGAGCACATGCACCACATCGGGCACAATATAATCGAGCAGTCGTTGGTAGTGAGTTATCACAATAATAGCATTTTCTTTGGTTTTCAATTGATTAACTCCGCTTGCCACAATGCGCAACGCATCAATGTCAAGACCGGAGTCGGTTTCATCAAGCACGGCCAGTTCCGGTTCAAGCATAGCCATTTGGAAGATCTCATTTCTTTTCTTCTCTCCACCCGAAAAGCCTTCATTCACAGAGCGATTACTCAATTTGGCTGTCAATTCTACTACCTTTTTCTTCTCTTCCATCAATTTCAGAAATTGACTGCCTGTAAGTGGCTCTAATCCTTTGTATTGTCGAATTTCATCAAGAGCAGTCTTCATAAAATTGGAGATATTCACTCCGGGAATTTCTACCGGATACTGGAACCCAATGAAGACCCCTTCGCGAGCACGGTCTTCTACAGAGAGAGCCAGAAGATTTTTCTCTTTATAGGTGATCTTGCCTTGTGTAACATCAAAAATATCCCTGCCGGCAATTACAGAAGCCAGTGTGCTTTTTCCTGATCCATTAGGTCCCATAATGGCGTGTACTTCGCCTCTGCTTATCTGTAAATTAATGCCTTTTAATATCTGTTTTCCTTTAATGGATACGTGTAAATCCTCTATCTTTAACATATAAAAAACCGGTTTAATATTTCAGGCTGCAAAATTACATGAAATATTTTGATGAACAGTATTATTGTGTATTTTTGCGGTTCGAAAATTAACTGAACTTAAGTGCTAAAGATTATGAAGATAATCAAATTATTATTGCTCACATGCCTGATAACAGGGATAGCCAATTGGGATGCAAAAGCGCAAAGCAACGTATCCGTTATGGAAAAAGAGGCTTTTAAACAGCAAAAGGCCTCACCAAGGCTTTTGCCGGCACTGCTGCAAAGCAAGTATGACATGAAGTGGTATTTTTTCAATCTGCACGTTGAAAACAATACGCTCTACCTTTCGGGCGATGTTACGCTACGGGCACAGGTTTCCGATTATCAACTTGATACGCTCTCTTTTCATCTGCATCAAGCTTACACGATTGACAGTATTCTGGTAAATGAAGAACGAAAAGATTTCATTACGCGTGAGCACGAGCGGCTGGTTCCCAATCTCAATTTACCTCAAAATGCGCTCTTTGAGGTACAGATTTTTTATCATGGCGACATATCGGATGCTACAGGCACTATGTTTGCAGGGTTAAGTACCGGCACCCGTCCGGACTATCCGGACTTTCCCGCTACCTGGACAGTTTCAGAGCCGAATAATGCCTACAAATGGTTTCCCGTAAAACAGGATTTGACTGATAAAATTGATTCTGCCTGGCTATTTTTCACTACAACCAATCCCAATAAGGTAGCTTCTAACGGATTGCTGACCCATGTGGCCGCATTGCCCAATAATCAATCGCGCTACGAGTGGAAAACCAATTATCCGATAGCCTATTACCTGCTTTCGTTTGCCGTAGCCGACTATCAGGACTACTCACGCAAGGCCTGCATTTCCCAAACCGGCGACTCTATGCTAGTACAACACTATATTTATAATACGCCATCCTGCCTGAACGATAACAAAAATTCCCTTGATTTGACTTCATATATGATTACGCTTTATTCGCAGCTGTTTGGTCAATATCCTTTTAGCAATGAAAAATATGGGCACTCTATGGCGCCCATGCGAGGCGCTATGGAACATCAAACCATGAGCACCATGGGAACCTTTGATTCCACTACTATAGCCCACGAATTGGTTCACCAGTGGTTTGGAGATCACGTAACATGCGCCTCGTGGGAAGATATTTGGCTTAACGAGGGGTTTGCAACTTATGGCGAGATGCTACTGGTTGAAAATTATTTCGACCAGGCACGGGCATTGGATTATTTTTACCAGCAAAATATAAGTTATGTGTTGCAAAACGGGCAAAGCGGCAGTGTGCATGTGCCTGTGCAGGATATTGATAATGAGAATCGTATATTCAGCAATTTGCTTACCTATTCCAAAGGTGGTGCATTAGTGCAGATGATCAGGTATATACTGAACGATGATTCTGTTTTCTTCCACGTTTTGCAAAATTATCAATCGCAGTATTCCCACTCTGCAGCCACTACGTCCGATTTTCAACAGGTACTTGAAACAGTTTCGGGCAGAAGTTTTGACAACTTTTTTACCCAGTGGTTTTATGGCGAAGGCTACCCTGTATTTGACCTGATCTGGGACGTGATAGACGGAAATTTTATGTTGCGTTCCAAACAGGCCGGCAGCGCGTCTGCCGTTACCCCTTTCTTTGAAATGCCTTTCGACGTCAAAATACAATATAATGACGGAACAGGCGAAATTGTCAGATTTATTCAGTCATCGCCGGACATCCTTTTCGAGCATCCGATAACAGGCAGCCGCACGGTGCTTTCCGTACAGTTTAATCCCAACTTGTGGGTCTTGGCCACTGCTGTTATTCAGCATGGCGATGTCGGAGTGGGGATTTCCGAAACGGGAATATTCGATGTGCAACTTTTCCCCAATCCTGTCTCCGACCAGTTAACCGTACAGTGCGGAGCAAACGGACAGGAGTGCACAGTAACGCTGCAAAACGCTTCCGGACAAACCCTGCTCAATCGGCAAACTGCAGAAAGCATTGTCTGCTTTGATCTCTCTCCCTTTCCTGCCGGCCTCTACTTTGTCAAAGTGGCTTGCGATAATCGGGCTGTAGTGCGAAAACTGATAAAGCAGTAGAACAAATTAGAGGAGGGTATATGGTCGTTTTAAACATTTTAACAGTAGCGGCAATTGCATTTGCCACAAATGTCTTTTTAGGAAAATGGAGGGTAAAATACAGAAAATTTACATTCAAATGGTGGCTGTTAATCCATGCCTCCATCCCCTTGATTATTCCTTTACGGATTTGGCTGAATATCCCGAAAATCTTTATCCCTGTTTTCATCGGATTAGCAATAGCAGGGCAGTTTGCGGGTAGCAAGTGACAGTATGTATAGTAACCCAATATACGGACAACGTTAAAGAATAATTTAATATAAAAAAGCATGTTCATAAGTGGATTGATAATAGGAATAATTGCATTTCTATTCATTGGATTGTTTCACCCTATAGTGATTTACGGCGAATATCATTTTGGGACAAAAATCTGGCCTTTTTTTCTTGTACTGGGGATAATTTTCTGTATTTTGTCTTTATTTTTTGAAAATACTATTATTAGCAGTTCTTGTGGGATAATGGGATTCTGTTGGTTTTGGAGTATTAATGAATTATTTCAGCAGAAAAAAAGAGTGAAACGGGGCTGGTTTCCCAAGAAAGGCACTGATTAAGACAGCAGCGCCTTTTTGATAATTTTGCGCATTAACTTTCGAGGCAATAACCGCGAAACAATGTTTACAAGTCCGACTACCCAACCACCATATTGTACGGATTTGCCTTTCATTGTGGCTTTATAGCCTGCTTTTGCTATTTGTTTTGCCGAATAGGCCCCAATCATCATCAATGGCGAATAGTGCATATTGGCAGCATTTTCAAAGCCGGTAACAACCGGTCCTGGGCAAAGCGCCGTAACGCACACGCCTGTTCTCCTCAACTCTTCGTCGAGCGCCTGCGAAAACGACAGAACAAATGCCTTTGTTGCCGCATACATCGTAAAATAAGGCATGGCGGTCAGCCCTGCTAAAGAAGCCAGATTCAGCACTTTTCCAAAGCCGTTTTTCCGCATCTCGCCTGCATATAAATAGGTCATTTGAATTAATGTATTAACATTCAAATTGAGCATGTTTTTCAGTTTGGCCAAATCGGCATCAAGAAAATCTCCGAAATCTCCAAAGCCGGCATTATTGACTAAAATATCTACCGCCAAACCGCTGGCCTGTGTTGCTTCAAACAATTCCTGCGCCGCATTCTCTCTCGACAAATCTTTCGCAATAACTGCAATAGATATGCCATGCTGTAATTCCAATTCCTCCTTAATTGTCAATAACTTATTTTCACTTCTTGCCACGAGGATAAGATTGTGCTTTCCGGCGGCAAACAATTTCGTCAATTCGTAGCCAATGCCATTCGAAGCGCCGGTAATAAGGGTATAGGTATGATTTTTCATAATTTTGTAATATAGAATATGATTTCAAAATTGAAGCAAAAAAAGATAACGCTAAAGCGCCCGGAATATTGTAAATTTCGCCTGCCTCATTATTTCCCGTATATTTGCACTTTGAAAAATTAAAATTATGCTACTGAAAAATATTCACATTGTTGATGATAGTCAGGATTTTACAGGTGATATTTCCATAAGGGATGATTTGATTGCGCAGGTGGGTGTACATTTGCCTGCCGAAGAGAACACTGTTGATTTTGCCGGACAGGATGTAACGCTGCTGCCGGCTTTTACCGATCTGCATGTCCATTTTCGTGATCCCGGCTTTACATACAAGGAAGATCTTTTGACAGGGAGTCGTGCCGCCTTGCATGGGGGTTATACTGCCGTAAACCTGATGCCGAATACCCAGCCGGTGTGTAGCGATATGGCTATTGTGCACGATGTTGAACAGCGTTTACGACATATCGGCCTTGTTTATGGCAATCAAACGCTCAGCATGACTAAAGACTTGTCAGGAACTGATTACCGGCATCTTAAGACGCTGACAAGGGGAGAAATTCCCTTTGTTACCGATGACGGAAAGGGGGTCAATGACGATGCGGTAATGGAGGCTGTTTTTCATATTTGTAAGGAGAAAGATATTGTTATCATGTCGCACGCGGAAGACAGCCGTTACAGTCAGGTAGATATGCGAATGGCTGAAAACAGTATGACTTTCAGGGATTTAATACTTTGTGAAAAGTGCAATGGACGTATTCATTTTTGCCACGTAAGCACTGTTGAGGCTATTGAAGCCATTGCAAAAGCACGGAGCAAAGGGGTGAAAGTTACCTGCGAGGTTACGCCGCACCATCTTTTTGCTACCGGCGATGAGGTAAATCACTATCGTGTCAATCCGCCGTTTCGAGAGCAGTGCGATATAGATGCCCTGATTAAGGCTATACAGGCCGGTGTGGTAGATGCCATTGCTACCGACCATGCGCCCCACACCGCCGAAGATAAGGCAAAAGGGGCGCCGGGCATGACGGGATTAGAAATCGCGTTCTCCCTTTGTTATACGAAACTGGTTAGAAATCGGCATATTACATTGCAAAAGTTAGTGCAGCTAATGGCGACAACGCCTTCTGCCATGATGCAATTGAATAAAGGCAAAATCAAGGCAGGCATGCAGGCCGATTTTGCGATTGTCAATTTAGATGATCCATATATTATTGATCCTGACAATTTTATGTCAAAAGGTCACAACACGCCTTTTGCCGGTCGGGAAGTATATGGCCGAATTGCATATACTGTTTTTAAAGGAAAAATACATTCATGGGAGTAGTGCACGAATATTTTAAGGAACAGCCGGTATATGCGCTTTCGGAGATTACAAAGAGCATACAGGCAGTTGTAAATCGCAACTATAATAAGGCTTATTATATTAAGGCAGAAATACTTAAGCTCAATTTTTATCCCCATTCCGGCCATTGCTATCCCGAATTGGTGGAAAAAGAAGACAATAAAATCAAGACCCAGTTGCGGGCAGTCATTTGGGCTTCGCAATACAATAGCATTAACGAACGGTTTCGGCAAATTACAGGCGAACGGCTAAAGGAAGGCATTAATATTTTGTGTTTGGCTACGGTGGAGTTTAGTCCGCAATACGGACTGGCTCTCTATATTCAAGATATTGAACCGATTTACACATTGGGCGAGCTGGCTAAAAATCGCATGGCTGTTATGGAAAGGCTGAAAAGTGAGGGCCTTTTTGAGGCCAATAAAAAACTCGTTTTGGCATTGCTGCCTAAGCGTATTGCAATTATTTCGGTAGAAACCAGCAAGGGCTATTCTGATTTTATGGTAACGCTTAACAGCAAAAAAAAGCTGTTCCGTTTTGAAACAGAACTGTTCCCCTCCGTTTTGCAGGGCGATAAGGCCGTTGCTAACATTACACAGCGACTTGCCGAAATTGAGGTACGCAAGGAACAGTTCGATTGTGTGGTACTGGTACGTGGCGGTGGTGGCGATGTGGGGCTGAATTGCTACGACGATTATGCCATGGCGCAACGGGTAGCCACTTTTCCATTGCCCGTGATTGCCGGCATTGGACATGCCGTTAATGAAACCATTACCGGCATGGTAGCTCATGAGAACAAGATAACTCCTACGGAAGTAGCCTATTTTTTGATTGAACGGTTTCAGCAATTTGCGGATACAATAGCGACCTGTCAACAAACCATTGCCAAACAGACAAAATCTATTTTGCAGGAGCAGTATTTTTATCTTGACAAAGTAGCGCAAAACTGCCAAATGTGGGCATCGCAAACCATTGGCAGTAGCCAGACCGGGCTGATTAATCTTATCGAAATACTAAAAAGGGAGACTAAGCAGCAATTGGGTAACGCCTGTTTAAATATGGATCATCTTGAAAATAAAATAGCGCTGTTAAATCCTGAAAACATCCTGAGACGAGGTTTCAGCATGACTCTTTTCAACGGCAAAGCCTTGACCGACAGCAATAACGTTCATACCGGTGATGAGATAGTTACTTTACTCCATGAGGGCGAGATTCGAAGCCTGGTAGAATAAGAGGTGCCGTTCGATTTCCGGTTAATATTAAAAGTTGCAAAACGGGGTACTCCTTTTGGATAAAAGGGACGCCCCGTTTCCTGAAAAGGAGTACCCTTTTTCCTAAAAAGGGGCGCCCCTTTTTTTCGGGCACTCGCGGAGATACAAAAAAGGGCTGTTTTAAAATCAAAACAGCCCCCATTTTTATATTTAATTTAATTCAACAATTACTTGGCTTCTCGAACAATCATTATCGTACCATTTAAGTGGAATGTTTTCACTTTGCCTTTGTAATAGAAGGTAAAAGAGTAGGTTCCATCCGGACATTTTTCGCCGCCGAATGCTTTTTTCCCTACCACAGTCTCGCCATCCTGATTGAGGTAGGTATCGTAGTTTTTGGCTTCGTAAACCTTTTTACCCCATCGATCATAAATAATTAGCTGGTTTTCGCGAAACTTGCCCGGATCTTCGGGATTGATACGGGTATTCAGCCCGCCGATTACAAACACGTCATTCAACCCGTCTCCGTTAGGAGTAATAATGTTGTTGGGAAATGTAATATTATCCTCAATAATAACGCGATGTGCAATTTGGTCGATGCAACCGTCTTCGGTTCGCACGTAGAAAATCACGTCGTAATCGCCCCAGGTTTCGTAGGTATGTTCGAGTGAAAATGCGGATGAATCCATATTTCCGTCTCCGAAATCCCAGTACCAGGAGGTGTTGGGATTACTGAGGAGCAGGGTGTCTGTAAAGTTATAAAAATGGACAATTCCGCCATCAGAAAGCATTTGCGATTCGGGTGTGGCCAAAAACTCGACCACAGGTTGCTCGTAGATTTTGATAAAGCTGTATTTTATCAGGGAATCCTTACAGCCGTCCACCGTATAGGCATACAGCATCACGTGATATGCGCCTGGATTCTCCAGAATGAAATCCGGTTCAAACAGGGTAGAGGAGAGGTAGAGATTCCAGTTTTCGTCCCACACATACCATTGGTAAGTCACGTCCACGTCACCTAAGGGCTGTCCTGGATGCAGGGCAAAAGTGGTATTATTTTTCAGTTTCAATTCTGCCGGTGCGCACTGATTATCACCCTCAACGGCAAATTCGACGAATGGCGATGGATTTACGGTTACTTGCACGCTGTCGCGCCCTTTACACTCAAATTCAAAGTTATAGTTGGTATCCAGGTGAGCTACGGCAACGTCCACCGTATATTTGCCTCCACTTATAATGTTGATAGATGG
>JAISAD010000155.1 GCA_031266895.1 Bacteroidales bacterium | reverse complement strand
ATGCACCCTCCAAAGTGCAATATGATGCAGCGAGGAGTTGCCTCTATGCCCATTCTATTTTTGCTGGTGAATCAGGGTGTGCTTATGGCTGCCTGGGTTGTGGCGACTGTATCGTCAGTTGTCAGTTTGGAGCGCTCTCTATTGACGAAGAGACCCGTTTGATTAAGGTGGACAAAGAGTCCTGTGTAGCCTGTGGCGCCTGTGTAAAATGCTGTCCGAGAAATATTATTGAGTTGCGTAATGTGGGAAAAGGAGGCAGGCATGTATTTGTATCGTGTTGCAATAAGGAGAAAGGTGCAGCAGCCAGAAAAAATTGCACAGTAGCCTGTATCGGTTGCGGAAAATGTGCCAAAGCATGTGCATTTGATGCTATTGCAGTGGCCAATAATTTGGCCTGCATTGATGATACAAAATGTAAAATATGTCGTAAATGTGTGGCAGAATGCCCCACCGGTGCAATTTTGGCGGTAAATTTTCCGGTAAAGCAACAGCAGCTATGAATGATGAAATGACTTTTTAAAATGCACAATTCAAAAATAACCAGAAACTGATAAATCAAAAAAAATATGAGAACCTTTAAAATTGGTGGAGTGCACCCTGAAGAAAATAAATTTGCCAGGAATATGGCGTATGAAACTTTTCCGTTGCCTAAACAGGCGGTAGTTTTTCTCAATCAGCATTTGGGGACGCCTGCCAAAGCAATGGTAACTAAAGGCGAACATGTTAAGGTGGGACAGTTGATTGGTCGAGGAGAAGCCTTTATTTCGGCTCACGTACACGCCCCTGTGTCCGGAACGGTAGCCAAAGTGGAACTCATAGCCGATATTTCGGGCTATCGCAAAGAGGCGATAGTAATTGATGTGGAAAACGATGAGTGGGCTGACGGTATTGACACTTCGAGTGATCTGATTAGTGATATTAGACTTACTCGAAACGAAATTGTAGAGCGTATAAAGGCGTGCGGTATCGTGGGGTTGGGAGGTGCGTGCTTTCCTACGCATGTGAAATATATGTTTCCGACCGATAAAAAGGTGGACTATCTATTGATTAATGCCGCTGAGTGCGAGCCTTATATTACAACCGACAACCGAATGATGCTCGAAAAGGCCGAAGCCTGTTTGACGGGTATTGAAGCACTTCTAATCGCTTCGGGCGCACCACAAGCCATTATCGGCATAGAGCACAACAAGCCTGATGCCGTTACACATTTGATGCACGCAGCCAAAAATCATCCGAAAATTAAAATAATGCCATTGCGCACCAAATATCCACAAGGGGCTGAAAAACAGCTTATTAAATCGCTTGTAGATCGTATTGTTCCCAATGGAAAATTGCCATTGGATGTAGGCGTTATTGTCAATAATATTGCCACGACACACGCCGTTTATGAAGCGGTGCAAAAAAACAAACCGCTGGTAGAGACCTATATGACTGTAACCGGCAAGCAATTACAAAACCGTAAGAATTACAGGGTGCGTATAGGCACATCCATAATGGAAATTTTGAATAGTGTGGGCATTCCTGAAAATACGGGTAAAATCATATCAGGCGGCCCGATGATGGGAAAAGCGATAGCTAATTTAGATGCTTATGCGGTGAAGGGAATGTCGAGCCTTTTGTTGATGGACGAATCGGAGAGTGTGCGCGGCGAGATTCATAACTGCTTGCGTTGCGGCAAGTGTGTGACGGCTTGCCCTATGGGGCTTGAGCCTAATATGCTGCAACCGCTGGCCGAGCGCAAACGTTATGAAGATTGTGAACGTTATGGCATTATGAACTGCATAGAATGCGGTTCGTGCGCTTATGGCTGTCCTTCCAATCGATCATTGCTTGACTATATTCGAGTGGGGAAGGTGCAGACAGGTGCGCTTATTCGCAGTCGTCAGGCGCAGCAATAAAAAAGAAACAGTACTCATAGTGTTGTTGTATTAAAATTTTTTGTACTTTTGCATCCTCAAAAAATAACGGCCCCGTGGCTCAATTGAATAGAGCATCTGACTACGGATCAGAAGGTTACAGGTTTGAATCCTGTCGGGGTCACGATTAATTAAAAAATAAAACAGCCTCCTTCTGGGGGCTGTTTTATTTTCCAATACAAATTATTTTATTGATTATTCTTCTTCTTGTTCTTCGTCCAGGTTGATGCCGAACATTTTTTGCGCATCTTTATCCTGTTTCAAATCTTTGGCATCTGATGGCAGGTAGAAGTCCAGGACTTTTAATTTTTTATTAGGTATAAGTTCCGTAGTTTCTTCTATGATAGTAATTTCAGAATCGTCATCCAACGTCTTTTTTGATTCGGAATACATGGGATAGCCTTTCAGGCCAGGCGTTTGAAAAAAGTTGCCGCCATCTGAAAAAGCAGGATCTTTGGTTACATATACTATAAGTGTTTCCGTTTCATCATCTTCCAAATTGGTAATCGTTATTACTACCTTTTGGCAATTGTAACCAACAATGGTTTTGTATTCTTCTTCGTAGCTAAAATCGTACTTCAAGAGCGCATGTTTTTTCTCTAAATCCTCTTTGATGGTTTTGATATAGTATTTTCCCATACCCGGAACTTCAATAATAACATACATGATTTTAAAATCACCGTCTTGAATAATGATCTGGGAAGCGCCCCCGCCAAGTTCATATACCATTTTGCTCTTGTTGCCCAATATTATAGTTTCGGAAGATTCGGGTATATTGGCCAAAATGTTAGGGTCAGTGGTGCCTTCAACTGAAACTTTTGATTTTACAGTGCCTTGAAAAGGCTTTTGAGCCGCTGCTGTTAAAAATAATCCTGCAGCTAATGTTAATAGTAAAAAATGCTTTTTCATAACATATGAATTTTAAATTATCGTTAATTATCAGGCTGCAAAAATACAAAAAAAACTGATGTGATGTAATTGTCGATTTTATTATTTTATTCAATTGGCATCCATATTACGGATATAGGGGTAAAACAGCTCGGGTATAGAATGTCGAACTCCATTAAATCGCTCTCTTTCAATTGCCATGTAAAAAAAAAGACATATTTGCTTTGATAAGCTACAGCCTTTAAAACATACTTAAATATCCAACAGTTCCAGTAATTTGAAAGCAATGCAGGTTTTCAATTCATCCATGTTGAGTTTTTGCCCCAGCTCCTTTTCCATTGAAGTAACTCCCTTGTCGGTAAAACCGCACGGGTTGACATAGTTGAAATAATTTAAATCGGTATTAACATTGAGGGCAAAGCCGTGCATAGTAACGAATCGAGAGGCATGAACTCCGATAGCGGCAATTTTGCGTGCC
>JAISAD010000132.1 GCA_031266895.1 Bacteroidales bacterium | reverse complement strand
CGACGTGGAACGAATCGGCGCTGAAATGGGTTATTGGTTGGGCGAGAAATACTGGAGTAAAGGAATCATGACCGAAGTTATCAAAGAAATGGTTTGTTACGTCTTTCTCCATTTTCCCGAATTAAAGAAGATTTATGCCACGTCTTTTGGTTTCAATATTGCCTCGCAGCGGGTGTTGCAAAAAGCCGGTTTCGAGTGCGAAGGCGTCCTGAAACAGGCGGCGATAAAAAACGGAAAAGTGATTGATTTGCACTATTACAGCATGCTCAAAAGTCAGTGGATTTCAAACGTGCATTATCGTTTTTTCCGTCAAGACGACTTTCCTCTTTTGGAAAACCTGCTCTACGAAGCCATCTTTCAACCCGAAGGCGCAGAACCGATTCCCCGCGACATTATCAAAAAGCCTGAAATAGACAGCGCTATCCGCGATTTCGGAAAAAAACAGGGAGATTTTTGCATATTCGCCGAACTGAACGGAAAAACAGTCGGCGGCGTGTGGTCGCGTATTTCGGACGGTGAGCCTGAAAGTTACGGTCACATTGACTCCGAAACGCCCGAATTGGTTATCGCGGTTTTCCGAGAATACCGTAATCTGGGAATAGGTCGTGGTTTAATGCATCGTCTGATTGATTCAACGCTAACGCACGGCAATAAAGGATATAAACAACTTTCGTTGAGCGTGGATAAGCGGAATTATGCCGTAAAAATGTACAAAGAACTCGGCTTTGAAATTGTGAAAGAAAATGAACAGGATTATGTTATGGTCTTGAAAAGAATATGATACGGAATACGAACAAAAGACGTGTTTGAATAATAACGTAAAGCAGAGACATTTTATGGAAAATACGAGAGATTGTAAATATCGTTTCGAAAAATAGAAAGCACGTGTGTCTCTTTAAAAAGATGATTTGTTTTGAAGATTATAGTAGAACTATTTCGGTATCACCAATTTGGCATATTGCATCAATAAAGTTTTAGTACCTACGGATTCAAAGGTAATGATGGCTTTTTTTTCGGGGCCTTCTCCGGTGGTGCTCTCTACTGTGCCGTAACCGAATTTAGAATGATACACTTTTAAGCCCGGCAGCACTTCACTGGCGGAAGCCTCTTTCCCAATGGGACGCTGATTTTTAATAAGGGGCGGTTTGGGTGGTACTTGTGGCGATGCAGTAAGATTTTTACCGGCAAAAGGCGAGTAGGGCGAATCTGTTTGCGACTGCTCCTCTCGGGCAAAAATTCCCATGCCGGCAGAAGCTTTTTGAGGAATATTCAAAAATCTTTTAGGCACTTCACTCAAAAAACGACTTGGCTCACATAGTCCCAAAGAGCCATATTTGTAACGCGTCTGAGCATACGACAGTGTGAGCAACTGTCGCGCCCGAGTAATAGCTACATAAAAAAGCCGCCGCTCCTCTTCAATCTCTTGCCGAGATTCCATCGACCTGGAAGAGGGAAACAGACTTTCTTCCATACCGGTAACGAAAACCACATCAAATTCCAATCCTTTGGCAGAGTGTATTGTCATCAGTTTCACCTTGCTTTCGCCTTCGCTTTCTCTTTCTTCTTCATCAGTAAGCAGCGCCACGCTCTCCATAAAACGGTCGAGGGTAGGATAATAATCGGTAATAATTTCACCGGTACTTTCGTTAAAACTGCTTTCCGGTTCACGCTCGGTAAACTCTTTTATAGAATCAAGCAACTCCTCAATATTTTCAAGACGTTCTTTTTCTGTAATATCCTCTTTCAGTGTTTTAATAATGCCTGATGTAGTAGCTATCAATCGAGCCAGTTCGTAAGCATCAGTGGTTTGCACTTGTGCTGAATAGCTGAGAATACGCGCTGCAAACTCTTTCAATCGCTCTTTGGCTGATGTATTCACATCCAAATTATACTGTTCGGGATAACACACCACATTCCACATCTGCGTATTTTGCTCGTGCGCACATACCAACACCTTGTCTATCGTGGTAGAGCCTATGCCTCGCTGAGGATAATTAATTACACGACGCAACGACTCTTCATCATACTTGTTAACAGCCAGCCTAAAATAGGCAAACAGGTCCTTAATTTCCTTACGCTTGTAAAACGACAGTCCTCCGTAAATTTTATAAGGAATATTCATACGCCGCAATGCCTCCTCCAATGCCCGCGACTGCGAGTTGGTGCGATAGAGCAGTGCAAACTGATTGTTATCGTACTGATAATTCATTTTCAGCTCAAAAATCTTTCCGGCAATGCTTTGCGCCTCATCCAAATCGCTATTCGCCTTAATAATATCTATCTTTTTCCCTTCATTGTTATCTGTCCAAATCTCTTTAAAAATCTGTTCTTTATTGTTCTTAATGATCTCGTTAGCCGCGTTGACAATATTTTGAGTAGAACGATAATTTTGTTCCAGCTTAATAATTTTTGCTTCAGAATAATCGCGTTCAAAACTCAAAATATTGTGAATGTCAGCTCCGCGAAATGAGTAGATACTCTGTGCATCGTCGCCAACTACGCAAATATTGTGGTGTGCCGCCGCCAACTTTTTTATAATGATATATTGCGCATAATTGGTATCCTGATACTCATCCACCAAAATATATTGATAGCGATTTTGATACTTGTAAAGTATCTCGGGAAAATCGCGCAGCAGCACATTCATATAATAGAGCAAATCATCGAAATCCATAGCATCGGCATTACGTAAACGTCTGTTGTAATGCCTGAAAATTTCAGCAATGTGGGGGCGTCTTGAATGGCGGTCTATTTCCATCACTTCGGGCGATGCAGCGTATTCTTCAGCTGACAACAAGCTTGATTTAGCTGACGAAATACGCGACAGCACATAATTGGGCAGATAAATTTTCGGATCAAGACTTAATTCCTTTATAATTGATTTGATTAAATTTTTAGAATCATCCGTATCATAAACAGTCAGATTTTTGGTATAGCCCAATTTTTCGCCCTCAACACGCAAAATGCGGTAAAAAACCGAGTGAAAAGTGCCCATAGTCACCGATTTAGCTTGTATGTCGCCTACCAGCGCAAAGACACGTTCTTTCATCTCAGCGGCAGCCTTATTAGTAAAAGTGAGCGCCAAAATGCGGTAAGGGCTAATTCCCTGCATCAGCATATAGGCAATACGGTAAGTGAGCACCCTTGTTTTGCCCGATCCGGCGCCTGCTATCACCATTAGTGGCCCGTCAATTTGTGTAACCGCTTGCTGCTGAACCTTATTCAACTGTTCTAAAATGTCTTGCTTTCTACTCATTTTCTATTAGATTAAGAAGTGCAAAGATACACGTAATTTTATCCAACTACACGACTGTTCAAAAAAAAAGCAGCCCTCAAAGAGACACAAATATCCATTTGAGTCATCCGCCAGCAGGCAGGATGGGTCTAATTTTCTAAAAACAGTTATTTGTTAAATAATTGGTTATTGATAATCAATGTTTTATGCCATTATATTTTCTGTACTTTTGTCGCACAATAATAATTTACTTAGCATAAAATGATACGTAACAAAAAGAAAAAAATAATTCAACTTTTGTGGTTGCCATCACATTAGTGGCTACGCTTGGCGGCCTGCTATTTGGCTACGACACGGCAGTAATTTCAGGAACAGTAGAATCGTTGCGGCATTTTTTTATGGCATGCCGGGAAGCGGCGACCATACTTTTATCTATCATTTTCTGACTTATAGAATTTTAGGAGGAATTGGAAGAAAAACCTCGAAAGAAGAATTTGGGTGTATGATAATTTCCCCTCCATATTAAAGGCGCTGCGATTGCGATATGCACTGGCTCCTTATATTTATACCAACGCTCATTATGCTTATGAAACAGGCATATCTCTCTGTTGCCCGCTCTATTATGATTATCCTTATAATTATCCTGAAGAAAACAAAGCCTATGAAATAGAAGATGAATATATGTTCGGAAAATACCAATGCGACGCAACAAGAAAAATTTTAATTGTGGAATTGTCCATGCAAGCCTGCACACAAAAAATAGAACTCAAAGTTGTGCCTTAACAGCAGAATTGCGGCTAAAAATATAAATCCCGTTCTCCCAAATCAATAGCTTTCAGGGTGTTTTCGATTTCTTGCGTATGGCTGTCTTGCGGCAGCGTTTGCATCATCTCTTTAATCAGCCGAAAACCCTTCTCGCGGGTTTCCGCACCGGCGAAATCGTTCAGGTACTCGCGGAAAGTAAAGAGTGCATTGGGCAAACAGTAGGCTTTAATCAGTCCGGGTTTGGCTAAATCCATAAAATCACGGCCCACGCGTCCTTTGCGATAGCAACCGGTACAAAACGAGGGAACATAGCCGCTGTCAATCATTGTAGAAATAACCTCTTCAAGGCTGCGGTGGTCGCCCAAGGCAAACTGACTCCCCGACTGTTCGGCTTCATCGCTGTAAGCGCCCGGATTGGTGCGACTGCCTGCCGATATCTGACTGATACCGTAATTAAACAATTCCGTGCGCATGGCGTCATTTTCGCGAGTACTGAGAATGATACCGGTGTAGGGTAATGCAATGCGAATAATGGCAATAATCTTCTTGAAATCTTCGTCCGAAACGGCATGAGGAATATGATCGGGCAACGGCGCTCCCTCTGCCGGCTCAATGCGCGGAAAACTGATGGTGTGCGGACCGCAACCGAAAGCCCGTTCCAAATGGCTGGCGTGTTCCATCAGCGCTAAAATTTCGTAGCGATAGTCAGCCAGTCCAAACAATACCCCCAACCCTACATCGTCAATACCGCCTTCCATTGCCCTGTCCATTACAAGCAATCGATTTTCAAAATCGCTTTTGGGCGTCCCCTCAGGATGGTATTCACGGTAGAGTACGGGATCGTAAGTTTCCTGGAAACAGACGTATGTACCTATTTTCTCGGCTTTTAGCTTCCTAAAATCCTCTACCGACATCGGCGCTAATTCCACATTGACGCGGCGCACGGTACTGTTGTTCTCCTGCACGCTGTAAACGTGCCGAATAGCCTCGCATATATAGTCAATATTATTGCGCGGACTTTCGCCGCAAATCAATAAAATGCGCTTATGCCCGTCACGCAGCAAAATGCGTATCTCCGTCTCAATTTCATCCATGCTCAATACCTTGCGCACAATCTGCCTGTTATCCTTGCGAAATGCACAATAGAGACAGTTATTGACGCATACATTGCCTGTATAAACAGGGGCAAAAAGTACCAGACGCTTGCCGTAAATCTCCTCTTTCACCATCCTGGCTGTATCCATAATATTTTGAATATCAGCATGTTTTTCTACACGCAATAACATAGCAACCTCTTCCAGCGACAATCCTTTTAACTCTTTAGCCTTAGCCAGAATCGCATTCAACGCCTCTTTTGCAGGCGCTGCTCCCTCAATCATTCCATATAACCTTTCGCGGTCAATAAAATTTTGATGTCTCTCTTCTGTGTGTGTCATAATTTTTGTTTTTTATAATCAATTGTCATCTAATAATCTATACCTTCTGTGCTTCTGCTTTTTTCGTAATAACGGTCTTGACCTCAATATCTTCCAATCGTCCCAGTTTACCGGTAAGCATATTAATATGATTCATTGAAGCTTTTACTACCAGCGAAATAAAAGAGAGTCCATCCTGCGGCATGGGAATACCCTGACGCGCTACAACCATTTCGTTATGCAGCGATATAAGGCGATTTACCTCTTCAATTTGCTTTTTGCCGTAAATAATAATGGCAATAATGCCCAGACGCTTTTCCATTAGTGTTACTGTTGGATTAGTACTCAAAAATTACAGGGCTGCGAAAAAGATAAAATCCATTTCTTAGCGGGTGCAAATATCCATAAAATTTTTGAGATGAAGCTAATAAATATGAAAAAAGATGAACTTCGCACCTATTGTGGCAACAAAAGGAATGAGTGCTGGCTTATGTATGCCCTTAATAGGAAAACGGGCTCTGTTCATAAAGCTTTTAAATATTGTACCAATAAAATAGAACGATATAATCTTACCTGAAGAACCCACTTAAAAAGATTGAATCGTAAAACTCTATGTTACAGTAAAAGCGATTATATGCTTTTTTGCTGCGTGAAACTGTATTACTTTTAATGGGGTGTGATCAAGAGCCAAAAGGCAGTTTTTTGTCCCGGCGCAGAACTCAAAGGCAGTAAAGAAAGCAGGTGTAATTTTCACTCTCGGCAGCAAGCTGCAAGCGGTGCTAAAAGGGGCTAAATTCACTAAATAATGAAGCAATCCAAAATGGCTGCGCAGCTAAAATTTTTTCCTGCGCAGTTAATTTTTTTTTCTGCGCAGCCATTGAAGATTTTCTGCGCAGTCATTTTTTTTTCCTGCGCAGCCAATTGGAGAACACCTTTCAAGAGAATATTTAGCTATTATGCAAGTCCTGTACATGGCAGGAAAACAGGCTTTGTAATGCCTGATTTTCTCAACAATACACATATTCTATCTTTTCGGCATAAGAAAAAAGGCAGATTTTTCTAATCTGCCTTTTTTCAAACATGAAAACTTTTTACCTTTTGCTTACTGTAAAGTAAATCGTACCGGAATTGTAAAATAGCACCGTACTGCTCTTCCCATCTGTTCGGCAGGCTCCCATTTCGGCAATCTTAATAAAGCTCTTATAGCTTCGTTATCGCAGTCGGGGAAAAGCGGAATAACAGCTTTAGGACTGGTAATACTGCCATTTTTTTCAACTACAAACTCAATAACTACCGTACCTTGCATATTGGCTGCCCGGGCAGTTTCAGGATATTGCAATTCGTTGCGCAGCATTTCATAGAATTTTTCCATACCACCCGGAAATTGAGGCAGTTTCTCAGCAACACGCAACGGAGGAGTATTATCTACCTCCTGTTCTACAATATCAATAGGTACATACTCTTCAACTGCCATGTTTTGGTCAAAATCCTGGCTAAAATCGAATTCCGTATTTACTTGAACAAAATTCTCCACTACATGAATAACAGCCTCTTGCTGTTGCTGTTGTGGTGGAGCTGGAGGAGGAGCCTGGTCGGTAGACAGCACCTGTTCGTCCATTACGGCTACAAAATCGCCATCGTCTATAGCCATAATTTCAACGTTAGGTTTTGTGGCAAAGAGCTCGAAGCCTACATAAACCAAAGCTAATACAAAAACAAAACCAATGAGAACAAAGGTTGTTTTTTTACCGTCAAGGTTGCCTTTTGCTGACTTTTTTTCTAACATGATATCACTGTTTTGGAACAATTTGTACTAATACTTTTACGGATGCAAAAATATAGAAAAAACATAAACACTCGGCTTTTTTTAAAAAACAGATACATTTTTTTTGACGAGAAACTTCACCAGTAAAAAATGTACCTGTCTTAAAAGCATTTAATGTTTTAGAACCCAGTGTTATGCCCCTATCAGAGCGCTATAAGCAGCGGCATCAAGCAGGCTGTTTATTTCGCTCGCATCGGCAGGATTAATTTTAATAATCCAACCTTCGTCATAAGGGTTGCTGTTTACCAAAGCAGGCTCATTCACCAATTTTTCATTAAATTCAATAACTTCGCCACCAATTGGCAACAACAGGTCAGACACGGTTTTCACCGCTTCCACGCTTCCAAAAACCTCTTCCTTAGCCAGCGTTTCGCCTACTGAAGGCACATCAATAAAAACGATGTCGCCCAACTGTTCGGCAGCATAAGCGGTAATTCCCACGTAAGCCACATTGCCGTCTATTCTAATCCATTCGTGATCGTTTGAGTACTTTAAATTCTCAGGTACTTGCATAATAAAATTATTTAAAATGATGATTTATAATTAGTTATATTAAATAGTCATAATTTCTTTTTCTTTCTGTTCTGCTATCTTATCCGTCTTGACAATCATTTCATCGGTAAGTTTCTGAATATCAGCTTCCAGCTTTTTAATTTCATCTTCGGGACAACCGTTATCCTTCAGTTTTTTGGCCTGATCGTTGGCAGCACGCCTGATGTTGCGAACGGTTACCTTATTCTGTTCTGCTTCCTGTTTTATCATTTTCACCAACTCCTTACGTCGCTCTTCGCTGAGTGCAGGCACATTAATTCTAATTAACTCGCCGGTATTTTGCGGTGTAAAACCCAGATTGGCCGCTAAAATTGCTTTTTCAATTGCAGACAACATATTTCTTTCCCATGGCTGAATAATAATTTGGCGTGCATCAGGCGTATTAATGGTGGCTATCTGATCCACTGGCGTAGGATTGCCATAATAATCAATTTTCAACCCGTCGAGCATTTTAGGAGATGCCTTGCCGGCGCGGATTTTCTGTAGATTCTTATCCAGGAAAACCAAAGCGCTATTCATACTCTCTTTGGTCTGTTCCAAACATTTCTTTGTCTCTTCCATAGTCTATTACTTATCATTGTTATTATTGTTATTCGGATTGATTTCAGGACAGGTTGCTGCAGGGGCTAGCTCCTGTTGTTTTTTTTCCACATATTTCAACGCATTTTGCAAGGTATTGGCATGGATTCCGGTTTGCCACGAGCGGAAAAAAAACACAATATGCAAAATAAGCGTTACGAACCAGCAAAAGGCAAAAAAGGATATAACACGCAAATAAACAGGCTGTACTGTAAGGTGCTTGAAAAAATCAGAGAAGCCTGAATCGCCCTTATGCACCCACACCAGAATCAGCATCAGGCAGATATAGGCCGTAAAAAAGCCCAAATTGAAAAGCAGGCCGCGCTTGCTTTTTTGCTTGTTGTCGGCAATGCGTTTCAAGCAGTAGCGAATGGCGATTAAAATATCTCTTTCCGAAGTGGCATTATTGACAGTCATATTTTATTTTTGATTAATTATGCACCAAAGTACCTATATTCTCTCCGTTCAACACTTTCATCAGATTGCCTTTTTGGGTAGCATCATACACATAAATATTCATATTGTTGTCGCGGCAAAGGGTAAAGGCGGTTAAATCCATGATTTTCAGATTTCCGGCATAAGCCTCGGCGAAAGTAAGTCTATCGTATTTTTCTGCATTCTTCACCTTTTCAGGGTCGGCGGTATAGATACCGTCCACGCGCGTCCCCTTTAACAGGATATCAGCCTTGATTTCCACTGCCCGCAAGGCTGCTCCCGAATCGGTAGTAAAATAGGGATT